>JAUXIJ010000040.1 GCA_030621085.1 Candidatus Cloacimonadota bacterium
GAAGACGACCTGACATTATCTGTAACCGGCAACGTAGAAATAATAGTAAATATCGATGGAACTATAGTAACCTTTGGAGCTACTGTGAACTGGAATGGAACCGAGACGCTAACATTCATCGTAGATGATAACGTAACCAGAGCAACGGCTGAAGATGACGTAGATGTCATCGTAATTCCGATTAATGATCCTCCAGTTCTGATAAGCTGGTTACCTGAGGAATTGGAATTTACAGTAGTAATCGACAGCATTGTTATCTTCAGTGTAGAAGCAGAAGATATTGATAGCGAATTGAACTATGCCTGGTATGTGGATGAAGAGCTGCAGACTGAAATTACTGACACATTTGAATATCAATTCATCGAGTTGGGAGAGATTCTTATTAAATCATTGATCTCAGACGAGGAATATGAAATCGAAACTATCTGGACTGTAACTATTGAATCCGGTGTGGGAGTTATAGAGATCCTGCCGGTAGTTACCAGACTCTATCAAAATCATCCGAACCCTTTCAACCCGACAACTACCATCAGCTTCGACCTGGTAAATGCCGGGAAGGTTGCTTTGAATGTTTACAATATCAAAGGAGAACTTGTAAGAACTTTAGCTTCAGGGAATTATCCTGCAGGAAAGCATGATGTTCTCTGGAATGGAAATGATAATTCGGGTAAATCAATTTCATCGGGTGTTTACTTCTATCATCTAAAAACGAAAGAATATAGCTCATTTAGAAAAGCGATTATGCTGAAATAGCAGATTTCAATCTCAAAAGGGCGACTGAAAGGTCGTCCTTTTTTTAGTAAAAAGAAACTTTATGAATAATAAAAGTAACTTCTATTTAATAGTAACAAATAAAATAAACTTTAGTTTGACAAAAAAAGAAGAGTTTTATAAATAATAACAAAAGGAAAATATAGAAACAATTTTAAATTCCAATAAAGGAGGAAAAATGAGAAGAATTAATTGTTTAGTATTCATTTTTGTTTTATTAACTTTTATTACATCATTGCTTTTTGCACAAGAAAATATCGCTAGTATGGTTAATGTGGGTGTTATACCTGCATCAAATTCTAACATTGAAAAGGGTGTTTTAAACAACACAGATCCGCAAAGGTCGAGGGAAATCTATCAACTCGATGACGGTAGCTCGGAAGATGCAATCGGTAATCCTAATCCAAGTGATTTTATGGTTCTGAATGGTTTCGAGGTAATTGCAGGCTCGGAAACTATCGAATTTATCAGTATTGCCTGGGGAACTCCGGGAGAAGTAACTCCTTCCGGTCATCCGGTAAGGCTTATCCTCTACGATGATCCAACTAATGACTGGGACCCAAGTGATGCTGTTTATTTAGCAGAAGCTTCAACGAACATCACTAATCCTGATACGGACATATTTACAACCGTCACGATACCTGCTACTATGGTTAGCGGTGTTTTTTATATAGCTTCATTATATGAAAATACAACAGGATTTTTCCCATGCTCTCTTGATATGACTTCGTCTCAAGGTTTGTCCTGGTATGTATGTACATTATCGCCAGGTACTTTTAATGTTAACAATATAGGTAATCCTTCATATGATTTGCCTTTGGATTTAATTGGCAATTACGGTTATCCCGGCAACTGGCTTCTTCGGGCTGATCCTAGTATGCCGATACCGGAAATTGAAGTTACACCACTTTCCTTTGATATAAATCTGGAACCCGGTCAGATAAATACTCAGATGCTTACTATTGAAAATATTGGAACATCTGATCTGGATTTTATTATCACAAAGGAAGTAACATCCAGCGAAAGAACTGAATCGTCTCCTTCTAACTCCACCAATTCACGGGCGATAGGCGATGTTCTGGGCAATTATGGTAATTCAGCAGCTTATTCTACAGGAATGGTTTTAGTTGATGATCTGTTTTATATCATAAATTTTAATATTTTTCATTTAGATGTTTTTGATCCTGTTAACCAAATTATCACAGCTTCATATCCTATACATCCTATTCCTTATGGAATAACATGGGATGGTACATATCTTTGGATTGGAGATATAAACGGAGATGTATTTTCGTATAATCTTGATGGCACCTCAGCAGGTGGTTCGTTCAGTTGTCCTTCTACTGGATATCACGCTTTAACCTGGGATGGAACCAACTTTATAGTAAATGAGATATATGTGACGAATCCAACTTTCTTCAGATTAGATAATACTGGGGCTGTAATTGAAATGTTTACCTCAAGTTTTGGTGGTGAATCAGAACAAATTGTCTGGGTACCTGAACATGAAAACGGGCATTTATGGAGTTGTGATTATTGGGGTTCTAATGTGGCACAATTCAATTTAGATAGCAGTTCAGGAACTGCTCAATTTATTACACAGTTTACACCACCCGATGCAGGAGAGACCTATTCCATTACCCATGACAGCTTTGACCTGTGGCTGAGTGACTGGGACGGTCCCCTTTATAAAATTGATGATGGCATAAATGAAGGATGGCTTTATTGCAGCACTACAAATGGAATCATTGCACCGGGAAATACATCATATATTAATGTGTCATTTGACGCAACCAACCTGGTTGAAGGACTTTATGAAGCTAATCTGCATATCATTAACGATGATCCCGATGAAGGTTATCTGGAAATCCCTGTCACATTAACAGTAGCACCTCCTATTGAAGCGGGAACAATTCTCCCTGCTATTACACAACTTCATCAAAACCATCCGAATCCGTTCAATCCTACAACAACTATCAGCTTTGACCTGGTAAATGCCGGAAAGGTTAACTTGAGTATTTACAACATCAAAGGAGAACTTGTAAGAACACTGGCTTCGGGAAATTATCCGGCAGGACAGAATTCAGTTATCTGGAATGGAAAAGATGATAATGGTAAAACGATTTCATCTGGTGTTTATTTCTATCATATGAAAACGAAAGAATATAACTCGTTTAGAAAAGCGATCATGCTGAAATAAACTGCAGAAAATTAAAAAAGCCGTTGGATTTTTTTCAGCGGCTTTTTCTTTTTTCTCTTGAAAGAAAATATAAAACTTTTGACAATTAACTGCTAAAAAGAAAATCTATCTCCATTAATAAATATTATGATTAAATACAGGAGGGGAGATGGCTGACTATAAAACATTGGAATATTACGTGGGCGATAATTATGATTTCAAAGTTTTGAAAGATGGAAAAGGAAAAAAAGTTGGAAAACTGGTAAACAGGAATACAAATGAAGAAGAAGAACTGAACCAGAAAGTTCTTCCGGAAAATATTTCTAACCTTGTGAATGTGGCTAAAGTAGTTATCAGTGCAGCCTGGCAGGATGGAAAAATATTGCAATCAGAAAAAGATGCTTTTAATAAGGTTTTTGAACATGTAGATGTTTCGGAAGAACACGAGAATGAGATTAAAAACGAATTGGTCAATCCTACTCCTGTCGAAGAACTGGTGAAGCATATCAAAACCCGTGAAGAAAAGATGCTCGTCCTGGAGACATCGCTGCTGCTGGTTATTGCAGATAATGAATTCCATCCCAAAGAAAAAGCGTTCATTGAATACCTGGTAAAAGAGTTTAAACTTGATTCGGCTGATATTGCCATTCTTTACAGCATTTTACCCGAACGAGTTAAGAAATATATAGTAAAGGAAAAACTGAATGAAGTGCTGGAGATCAGGGCAGATGAAATAGAGACTTTAAATAAATTTGCACCTAGTACAAAAATCAATGATGCCAGTCATGAACGAGTTTATACCACGTTCCTGAACAACTGGAAAAACAGAAGTGTTCGTTATCGTAAAACTAGTGTTTATTAAGGATAAGGTTTTATTCAAGCCGCTGATGATTCAGCGGCTTTTTTCATAATCCGATCAATTTTAAAATTCCGAACAACTTAAAGCAGGCAATGGTTATAGCAATTGCCAAAACAATTTTTACAGCTTTCTCTCCTTTTTTTATGGCAGCTTTTACTCCTAAATACGCTCCCAGGCTGTTACCACAAGCCAAAATAAGTCCGTGCAACCAGAGTATTTTACCTGAGATCGCAAAGATAATTACAGCAAAAACTGTGTAGCATAACACTATAAATACTTTCACTGCATTAGCGTGAACCAGATCATAATTTTCTATCAGGTTAAGTGTAGCCAAAAATATAAAACCTACTCCTACCTGGATGAAGCCGCCATAGAATCCTACAGCCAGAAAGATGAGAAATTCTACCCAGCGAGGAAGCAATTTAGATGTCAGTTGTTTTTGCTTTTTGTGATGCAGCATCAATAGAAGAATAAAAATAAATACTACACCCAATATTTTATCGAAGGTTGCAGAATCCACTTTAATGGCAAACATCGATCCCACAACAGAGCCGATAATAGCAGCCAGAGTAATATGCAGAACGGGTTTCACCTTCAACTTGCCATGTTTATGAAAGTGGTGAGTACCAGTAAGGTTCTGCATTAAAATAGCTACCCTGTTAGTAGCATTGGCTATCGGTGAAGGTATGCCAGATAGTATGAGTACAGGTAGAACAAGGGTTGATCCCCCGCCTGCTAAAGTGTTTATAAACCCGGCAGCGATGCCCACAACAAAGAGCAAAAGAAAAAACAAAATATTCATTTTCTATAATTTCCTTAAAAAATTATATCTTGAAAAGTCTAAGGCTGCCGATAGAGTCAAGAAAAATTGAATAACTTTGAAAAAGTTTATAAGTTAGACTCTCTCTGGTAAACCTTTTCAAAGTTGCAGCAAAGTTTTATTTATAGATAAAATATTGTAAGTCAAATTCTACTATCTGATCTTGTGGAATGGAGATCAACCAGTTATGAAGAGATTCGAGAGCCGTTTTATAATCTGAGTTTATCTGTAAATTTACAGGTTCTTTTGTAGCTAAGATTTTTATTATTTCAGTATCTTCTTCTTTATCCAGCAATAAACCAACCTTGAATTTTATCCCCAATGATTTATCTTTCTCGTCCGGTAATTTAAAAACCTGATTTGCTTTTACGAAATTATCTTTCCTATAATTATTTGGGAAAATTGTACTCACATTCTCATCCGACATTATATTAAGAATCGTTAAATAACAATTTTTGGAAGGAGTTACACTAAGCAGAAGTTCTTCACCTTCTTTGAAATAAGTTTTATTCAATCCGGCATCGATGGAAAAATACGGATCGGCTTTTCCCTGTTGTTTGCCTACTTTTACCTTGAGAGTAACACTCTTCAGAATACCTTCATTTACAGCAAAATTCACTTCTTTCAATATCTCTTTTTCTAAAACAATACCTTTTGAAACCTGATTAGTTAATTTACTGAAATGATCCATTGTAATTTCATTATTAGATTCAGCTTGAATTAATGAAGTTCTACCTGTTACTTCGATTCCTGCAAATTGTTCGATAGCCAATTGGCATGCTCTTTGAATCGCCTTTTCTCTGGCTTGCTCAGGTGTGATGTTTTCCACTTTTATTGATGTAGTTATTTCGTACCAGCCTTCTCCCAGATCATTGATCTGCGGACGAATGCTATCAGCAAATATCATTGATGACAATAACAAAAACAATATTATAAAATATTTCATAATAAATTCCTTTTTTTCACCTTCCGAACGGTCGGATACTTTACGTCTTTTTCTTTCACAAATTCTTGTTGGAAAAGTCGGAAAGTTAGAAAGCTGAAAGAAACTTTACCAAATTTAGCTGAGAGAATTTCAAAGAAAGAAATTTGGGAAAGTAAAAGCTCGCTCATCTAACATCTCACCAACCATTCGCAAGGTTCTCGGATACTTTACGTCTTTTTCTTTCACAATTTCTTGTTGGAAAAGCCGGAAAGTTAGAAAGCTGAAAGAAACTTTACCAAACTTAGCTGAGAGAATTTCGAAGAAAGAAGTTTGGGAAAGTAAAAGCTCAAATCATCTCTCCAACTATTCGATCAATAATTTATCAAAATCCTGTTTTCATCATCAGTTATCAATTGTGGTGTCTGTTCACGATCCAGGAAACCTGCTCTTTCAGATACATTCTGCTGAATATAATCTCCCAGTTCTTTTAGTGAAAGTTTATTATCGTTGTTGATATCAGCTTTTCCCTGCATTCCTTTCATCAGGAAATAGGAGAATAATCCGTGTTTTTTCTCGGGCCAGGCAGATGATATTTCTTTACTACTTGTTGCGGAAAATACTGTAATACCATGAGCAACAGGTCCTTCTACTTCGATAAATATGGGACGGGCATCTGCAAGCAGCATTTCACTTTCCCGGTTTGCACCGCTGAAACAGGCATCCAGAAAAACAGTTACGGATTTTGCTCCCAAATCTGCCAGGTTCGAATAGACTTTACCAACTTCATAACCTGTCTGCGATGCATAATTCGGGTCGCCGTCATAAGGAATTAGATAAGCTCTGTTCTGTTTGATATCCGGTGCACCGTGACCTGCATAATAGAAATAGATCTCTGTTTTTCCTTCTTTCACCCGTTTATCCAGCCAGCCGCCTTTGGAAAATACTTTATCAAACTCTGCTTTACCAACATCCTCATTCGTCTTAAAGTAAATATTACTTTTTTTAATACCAAATGTTTTATTCAAATATTCTTTAACGAAATTTGCATCACGGGTGGCATGAGTTACACTGGAAACATTTTTATAGCTTTCAATTCCAAAAATTATTGCAAGTGCATTTTCATTTGTTTTTGACGTTTGAGGAATATCTTGTTCGATATCGATTGAAAGTCCAGTTACATCAATTATTTCTGTTTTAACATCTTTCCCAAAAAATACTATTGGTTCCAATTGCTTTTGTGTTTTCTCAAGTTCAAGAGCGATATTATCCTCGATTGAGAATTGCTGTCTCTTTTCTTGAATATTGAAATTGATATTTACGACATCACTAACACGTTTATTTGTTGAAATAGTAAAAGTAATATCTTTTGACTCACCGGATTCTAAATTACCAAGGTCAAAGTGCTTTTCTGAAATGATGAAAAGATTCACAAGACGGTCTTCAATTACATCTAAAGAAACCTTTTTCGCTTTTCCCTGACCAATATTTTGCAGCCTTAAAGTAATATCAGCAGTTTCTCCTTTGGATATTTTCCCGTCACCATTTGCATCATCTACTCCAAAATCCGCTAATATTAATTCTGGTTTCAGCATTGCTCTTGTTTCTGCTGTAAAGTTTAAAGATGCCGGTTCAAAACCTTGTTCCTCAAGAAATGATATTTTGAATTCCACATTTCCACTTTCAATGTTTTCCGGAACGGTTAATTTGAACTCGGAAGTGATTGATTGATTTGGTAGGATTTCGTTTATTGTATTGGAAACATCATAATATAATGTAGCTCCTTCTTGCTGAAATAAACTAATTCTTGTCTTTTTTGCTGAACCTTTTCCTGAATTGTTTAGAGTAATTTGGATTATTGCTGTCTCTTCCGCATCGAGATAACCTTCACCACTTGGTTCAATCAGTTTTACAGATGCTGAAAGAATCGGAGGGTTTTCTACTGCTGTTTCAACATAAGTTGGGATATCTCCTTCCCATGGAATAATCTCATCTGTTTTGGTATTTATCAAAACATAGTCATCTGAAACTGTTTCCCATGTACCATACAGAGTAGGTTTAAATATTTTTTGAACTTTGTAATTATTAATATTAGATTTAAAATTTTTAGCTTTATTTATTGGAACTATTAAATCTCGATTATGTGTACCAGAAATTGTAAAAATAAAAATTTGCTTATCCGGATTATATTTTGAAACATTATAATTGTAATTTTTTACAAATTCAACTTTTTTAATCTCTACTTTAATATCTTGTAGAATTTTATATCTCTTAATTTCATGTTGTTCTTTTGCTAATCTAACATTCTGCTCGTATTTGGCTAAAATCTCTATTTTTCTTAAATTATCTTTTGAAATTCTTTCTTTATATTGTTGTGTTGTCTCAAATTCTCCTTTGGGTTCAAATAACAACGATAATTCTTTATCCTTTTTTCTATAAATTTTATTAAAGTCATATGACTTTTCGTATTTTTTTTTCTTGTTGATAATTTCTTCATATTTTGTTAAATTTTTAGAATATATTTTTTTTAAGTCTTCATCTAAGAATATTTCTTTATTAATTTGGTTGTGTTCACATTTTATAATTTTTGAAAAAATAATTTTATTATTTTGATTTTCAATACTAACGTTATATATATCATTTTTTGGTATTTTAGGAGCTGTAAAATACGAAATCGTAAAACCTAATATGCAAAAAATGGCTGATGAGAAATAAATTTGATTCTTAACTATTTTTGTTTTTTCTCTTGTTTCTCCATCATAACTTTGTGCGAGGAGTACAGCAAATAATGGATATACAATTGAAACAGCAGGTAAGGTCCCAGTAATCCAGCTGGGATCTCTTTTGTATTTTTTTTTTTTATACTTAAAATATAAATTGTAAAATGACTCATTTTTATCATATACTTTAATAAATAATTTTGAATTCAAACTTACGTATTTACTTAGGTATATGGGGATTTTAGGTAATTCGATATTCTCCTTAGTTGGTTCAATTGAGTACAATCCTTTGCCATTTAACACATAAAATATTAGTAAAACACATAGTATTATCTTGCTAATACATTTCATATTTTTTCTCCAAGTTACTATTTGTTTTTTCTTAAAAAATACAGAAGTGGTGTTATCAAAAAAAACCTACTTAAATTTTGAATTAATTTATATTTGCTAATTATTTTTGCCATACATGGACTAAATTGATAATAAATTTTTATCAATTTCTTACCAAGCTTTTTCTTTTCTAAAAAATTATCTCTAAAGTTTCTTAACTCTATAACATCAGGATGATTATAATTACCATATGTGGCTGTTGCTATAAAACATCCTTTCTTTTCTGATTTGGGCAACATTCCTATTTTTGTAATAGAAAGATTTGGGTTTTTTCTTTCTAAATCATAAAGTGAATTCTCTAAAATAGATTTTTGTTCGTCATTAAAATCGTCATATTCATGCGCATCTTTTACTGCTCTGACAACTTCATCAGATAACCAATAATCAATGCGAAGTATTTGTTCTTCGCCTTTAAAAAAATATTTAATCAATAAGTCTTGTCGTGTATCAGAAGCATCTGTTTGAATATCGTAATGAATCAAATTATGCAATGGAATATTTATTAAACTACCATCAGTGCTTATAATTAATCTATAATTTGTTATCAAAGTATCATCACCTACAACTAAGCCTTCTCCTTTTAATATTGGATACTGAGCTAAAGTATTTATAGCTTTTATTATGTGTGGTGTTTTCCAGCAAGTATCAATCCATTCTTGTAAACTTTGACTTTTAAATTCCCTCCAAGGTGAATAAGGTGCTGACAAGATTTTATGAAAAGAATTCCAAAATTCTTCCTTATTAGCAACATATAAATCAATTTGTTTTTGAGTTAATTCATCTACTTTCATTTTTTCTCTCCTTTATTTTAATTAAATATAAAATTTTAAAGCCAAATTATGTCAAATATTCATATTATTTTTTCTTAAAATCACATATTTTTTGTTTAGTATTAATATCTTCATTTTGAATTTTGTTTATTGGTTCAAGTACAATTCTTAAAATGTATTCAAGTTTAATAATATTTTCTTTGATTTTATTATCTGGTTTAAAATTTATAAGTATTAATTGATGATTTTCCAATGATTTTTTTGCTTGTTTTTTAAGTAAAGCAACCTTGTCTTCATTAATTTTAGGATCATTTTTTATGAACCAAGGTTTTATTATTTCTATATTCTGATTTATTTTTTCAATGTTAATAAGTTTCTTCAGAAAGCTATTAAACCACGCAGTATTTCTTATGTCAAAATGAGCAGGTATTCTTTCTACAAAACTTCTGGAAGAACACTTACCGACATATAAATATCTTTTATCATTTTTAAAAATATATACACCGTTTCCTGTAAGAATTGGTACGCCATTGTAGAATACTAATTTTGAAATTGTGCAATCGGATAATGGTAATCCCGTTTTACTTTCTAACTTTTCAAGAAATTTATCAATGGACATATCTTTGATATCACTGTATTCAATTAAATAATCATCATTTTTGATCATTTTTTCTCTACTTCATTTAATAAACCGTAAAGTTTACATTTTTTTTCAACACCAAAGTTTGTATAAGTTTCATTAATAAACTCTTTTCTCGTATCATTATTCGTTTTTTCTCTTAAGTTATTACCAGCCTTATAATTTGTTAAATATTCACATATTTTTTTTCTTCTCGTTATAAAGTGAAAAACTTTCTTTAAACAATCTACTGTGATTTTATGATTTTTCAATAAACTTAAGATAATAAGTTCTCTATCTTTACTTGGATAATTACATAAGTTTGTGTGTTTAACAAAATATCTATAATTTTTCATAATGAACTTTTTCCATTCTGGCTTATCTTTATTGGGCTGCAAACCAACTCGTGGAGCTTTGTAAATAGTTATTTTGTTTTGTGAATCTATATTGTCTTTAAATAAGTGTAATATGTTATTTGTATTAAAAACACTTTCTTCTTTTATTACTTTTTTCAATTTAATTACTTCAAATATTTTATCAACTACCTTACAAGGACCTTCTGTATAATTATTTGTCTCGTCATTTTTTGGTTTATTATCTTTTTTCTTGTTTTGCTTTAGTTTATCATTGTTTATTTCATTTTGTTTTTCAATTGCTCTAATTAAAATACCACCATAAATTTTACAATTTTCCCCTTTTCCAAAGGTGATATCTAAACCACCTCTTCCTTTCCTGTGAAAATACCATTGTGCATTCAATCTCTGCCGATAATGTCTATGAGTATATGGGTCTGGATGTTTATTTGTACAGCATTCATCGTTGTAATAAAACTCAATTTCGGTAATTCGATAGTTATGTTTACCTAATACCAGTACATATTCATAAAATATTTTTTTTGCAACTTCATCAAAAGCTCCTTCGATTTCTTCTTTTTTTGATTCATGTATTGCGTTTAGTTTGTTCAATAATTCATTTTCAGCCATATCATATCCCTATCTTGTTTATCATAAATAATTCCTTGTACATTTTCAATAACGAAACTTGTTTTCTGTAATTTTTGAGTCAAGGAATAAATAATTGTTGGGAAGGTTCAGGGTTTTGGGTTCGGGATGATAGTCTCCTTTTCTCATTACGAAGCTTCCGCTTCGTAATGCACTAATTCTGGAAGCTTTTGCTTCCAGTTGCGAAGTGGAAACTTCGCCTGCTATTGCATTCCCAAGCAGAAGCTTGTGAATGAGAGTTAAGAAGGTGGGCAGCTTTGCTGCTCGGATGAAGTATTATCTTTCAGCGGCATCTTATGTTCCCTTTTGCTAAAAGGGAATAGCAGGGGATTCATCTTTCACTGGCTTCTTATACTTGTCAGCAAACCAATGGCTTGTAAACCTTTGGCTGGTTCCCTCTATTTGAGCGAAGCGCTAAAGAGAGGGACAGCCTGCCTTTGTCGAACTACGGCAAGGCAGGCAGGGTGAGTTAGAACGCAAAACAGGAGTTTTGCGATCAACTGCATTTCCATCCGGCAACCGCCGGATGGGAACGAAGGAAAACTGAAAGATAACTTTTTCAAAGTTGACATACAAACCGCAATTTAAACTATTGATACGATTCCGGAGGATCGATGAAAAGAATAATATTACTTTTGATGGTATTTATCACAATGAATTTGATGGCTGACCTGGATTTTGGTAAGGACTTATTTGAAGACAGATTGTACGAAGAAGCTATAAACGAATTCGAGAAAATTGTTGCCGAATCACCCACATCCAATGAAGCTCAGGAAGCGATATTTTATATTGGAGAAAGCTATCGTGAGAGAAAGCAATTTGCCCGTGCAGAAAATTCTTATAGAAAGCTTATCGAAGGATACCCCGGCAACACTTTTCGTGAGAAGGTGCTGCACTACCTAGTATTGGTTCAATATGAGCAGGCAAAATATAAGGAAGCAATAAAAACCTGCGAACAGATGTTGAATAAATATCCGTTATCAAAATTCACAAAGCGATCATTATCTCTTTACCTGCAAAGCATTTACAATATCGGAGAGTACAACCGGGTAATAGTGAAAGGTAGAAAGATAGTCAAAAATTATGATGATTACAATAATATTCCGGATGTCCAGTTGATCATTGCCAAAGCTTTCTTTGCAGCCAATATTCCGGAAGAAGGCAGAAAAACACTGAATAAGATCATTTCCGAATATCCCGATCATGATGCACGCTGGAGAGCAATTGAGTTGGAAATCGAACTCCTGGAAAAATCAAAGGGAATTAAAGAAGCTGCGGAAAAGCTTTCACAGAAAATTACAGAAGATGTTCCACGTCATTTCGAGGAATCATTGCGCTTGAAGCTGGCAGAATATTATCACGAGCTTAAAAAGTATGATCTTGCTTATATTGAACTGGAGAAATTGATAAATAAATTTGATAGTTCAGAAGATTTAGATAAATACATAATTTTCTATTCATTCTGCCAATTGAAATTGAACAAGTTTAATGAGGTCATCACTGATAATTCCAACTTCAGGAAGGTTTTCCGTGAAAGCCCCTTGAAAGCAGAATATCTTTTGAATGTAGCTCGAGCGCATTTCATGCTGAATGATACGGATAGGGCAGTGAATATCATAAAAGATGCTTTAGCTGCCACAATCGAAGATAAAATTCTTTTTGAATGCGATTTGCTGAAAGCAGATATCCTGTTAAAAAAAGGACAACTAACCAGTGCGATTGAATCTTATAAAAAGCTCTTATATTCTCCATTTGCCAGAAGGGATGAGTTACTTTTCATGCTGGGAGATATCTATTATGAAAAATTCTCTCAATATATTACTGCTCTTAAATTTTATCAGAGGGTCATCACCGATTATTCCACACCGGAATATTACAACAAAGCATATTATAAAATTGCCTTGTGTTATGAAAATATGAATATGTATAATGAAGCGATTTCTGAACTTGAACAGATTAACCTGGATGAAATTGCTGATGCAGAGTTTCGCAATAAGATCGAGCATAAAAAAAGATATTTGCAGAAATTCAAACAACAGGATTACGAAACCGCATTTAGTAAATTGGTGAAATCATTAGCTGAATTTTCTGAAAATGACGATAAGAAACTGTTAGAGGAATCTCTGATAGATATTATGAGTTCAGATTTAAAAGAATACGAGAAAGCTACTAGACTGATCAATCTTGAAAATAATCCGAAAGGTTATTATCAAAGAGCAAATCTTTTTTTAATAAATGCAGAAAAAAAGAGAGCAGAAGCAAAATATATCCAGGCAGAAGAGTGCATGCAAAAAGCCGATCTGCTGATTTCCAAACTTGATAAAGATCAACATGAAGAATGGGTAACCGAAGTGAACTTAAAAAAGGAAATTATTTCGAGTGAGAAAACAACTTCTGAAACAATCGTGAAATTGGAAAATTTCGTGAAAAAATATCCGGGATCTTTTGCCTCAAATGAATTTGCTCTTGAGATCGGGAATTATTATCAAGCAAAAAATAGCATGGCAAAAGCTGCAGTATATTTCGAAAAATTGATAAATTATAGTGAAATTAATGATGATGATTATTATAAAGCCAAGCTTGATCTGGCTGAATATTATTACAGTAAAAATGAAGATGCCAATGCGTTACGGAATTACAAGATTGCCGATCATTATATCAACTTGAAACAGCCTAAAATACTTTTTCACTATGCGGTTGTTCTAAATGAATCGGGAGAAATCGATGAGGCAAAAGACAAACTGGCATTTCTCTTGAATAACTCCGATTATTTTGATGGCTATGATTCTGCTGTGAATTATTTTTGTGATATACTGAAAAAATCTGGTGAATATAAAACTATAGTCAAATACCGACTTCTGCTTCCTGCTAAAAAAAGAAAAGATGATTTCTATCTGACTTTGGCAGATGATTACCTGCAGATCGATGATAAAGAAAAAGCCAAAGAAGCACTGATGCACGTAATTGAAAAAAGCTATGATACTCTGTTAAGACTGGGAATGTTACAATTTGAAACCGGAGAATATGAAATAGCAAAATATACATTTGGAGAGCTTTCCAAAAAAAATAAAAAAAATCTGAAAAATTATGAAATGCTTGGAAAGATCGCATTTATTCAGGAAGAATTCCTGGAGGCTGCTGTAAAGTATAAAAAAATAATCGATAAGCTGGGAGACAATTTTTCTAATTATAATGGTATTACTCAAATTGCTAAAGAAAATATTATAGCTCTGTACAGAATAGCAAACAGACCAAAAGCGGAAACTATAACTTCCAAATTCAAAAAATTATTCACAGCAGAAGAAATAAATGAGATCGAATTGAACAGGGCAATTTATCATATCAAATTGAATAAGAAAAAAGCAGAAAGTATTTTTTCCAAACTCGTGAAAGGTAAAAATGTAACGAATGATGCAAGAATAAAAGCCTATTTCTGGCGTGGTGTGGTTAGATTGGAATTAAAGAAACTTGAAAAAGCAAAATCTGATTTTACTACTGTGGCTAATTCAATTGACAGAGAAATGAGCAACCAGGCGCATCTTAAACTGGGAACCATCAACTTCTCCCAGGAAAAATACCAGGATGCACTTGTACATTATTACAAGGTTATCGAGAATGATGAGGATGGAGAGCTTGCTTTTGATGCTGCCCGTAATTTTGCTTTTGTATGCAAAACCATCGAAGAGTGGCAAAAAGCGATTGCAGCTTACCAGATTATTCTGGAACGCTGGGGTGATCAGGAATTGGAAGCTAACACAATATTTGATATTGCATTTTGTCATTTCCGGGATAAGAAATATGCCAATGCAGCGGAAATGTTCGCTCGATCAATCCCTCTTCTAAACGATGCTGAAACACAGGCTGAAGCTCAATACTGGATCGGAGAATCGTACTTTGGAATGGATCAATATGAAACAGCCGTTTCTGAATTTCTGAAAGTTGGATATAACTATCCCGATTTTACTCACTGGGCAGCTTCGGCAGAATTAAAAGCTGGAGAGTCATATCAGAATATGAAAAAGATCGAAAAAGCACATCGCATTTACGAACGTATTATTGATAAATATGGCAGGTACAGTCAATGGGGAACTGAAGCTGTAAAGAGATTGGAGAATTTGTAATACTTTCGGCTAGTAAGCTTACGACGAGTCGGGAATAATTTCTCTGCAGGTGGAAGCGGAAGCTTCGTAATGAGAGAGATCACCGTAACAGTTCAGATAGGAGACCAATATTGAAATTAGCAGTTGATCTTCATTCTCACTCCGGTTATGCTGGTGGTGTAGGTCAGATAGAACTGCCTGCTGTTTCCCGCACAATGAAGCTGAAAGGCATCGATGTTTTCGGAACTGGTGACTGCCTTTTTCCTCCCAGAACTGAAGAACTAAAACAGGAATTATCAGAATTAGCTGATGGACTTTTTTCACTTCCTGATGATTCCAGTAAATTCCTGTTGCAAACAGAGGTGATCCTTTCCACAAAACTGACGCATAAAAAAAATAAAACCATAGCACATCATATTATTCTTTTCCCTGATTTCGATTCAATTTATAAAATGCAGAAATTAATGAAAAAATGGGGAATGAAAAACACGATAGGAAGACCTTTTATAACAAGTAAAAGCCAGAAAGAACTGGAAGACCAGCTTTTTAATATACAGAATGTCCATCCACTTATCGAGATCATTCCTGCACATATAATGACTCCCGATGGAATTTACGGTAGTAAAAATAATTTGGATAAACTGGTAGAGTTCTACGGAAAATTTCTGCCAAATATCAGGTGCATCGAAACAGGTTTAAGTGCCGATCCCCCAATGCTGGCTACTATTCCTGATCTGGCAAAACTTACGTTCATCTCGAACAGCGATTGCCACAGTGCTGCTTTGAACCGTATCGGGCGGGAATTCACAATATTGGATGTAGAGAAAACAGATTATCCTTCCATTATCAATTCACTACGAGGAAATCAGGTGATAATGACCGCTGAATTCAATCCTGCAGAAGGAAGATATTTTCTTACCGGTCATCGTAGCGACAGAAAACACCACGAACATTCTGTGATTTTTACATACAAAATTCCAATGAACTTAATATGTCCGGTTTGTGGAAAAAAAATGAATCTTGGCGTACAACAGCGCTGCCGGGATCTTCAAAAAAATACTGTTGAACCATTACCCAGAAAATTCATGCATCTTATTCCTCTGGTAGAAGTTATAGCTGCTTCACTGGGCATAAAAAGCATTGCTTCCCAAAAAGTTATTCAAATATATAAAAGCATAACGAGTTTATTTCCTTCCGAAATTGCTCTCTGGCAATCTGATAAAATTGAAAATAAATTATGCGGAAAAATTCCTGATAAAGTTGTGAAGAAAATAACAGCAGTTCAAAATGATGAATTTGCTTTTGACCCTCCGGGATATGATGGTGTATATGGAAAATTAGTTTTCAGATAATTAAACTGAGCAAAATTTAGTTTATAAAATCTGCAAAATTTTAAAGTAATATAATCTTTTAATAAACCTCATCATATTTAATATCTTCTACTTGACAAAAGAATTAGCAAAAAAACTATCTACCAGATTTTAAAGTTAAATGCATGATTGGGTAATGAAAAATGTGCCCAAAAATTGAAATTTAAAATTTGGTCTGAGGAGAATTGATTATGGATATCAAGTTATTAATTGAACGACATAATAAACTTGGAAAGCTGATGAATGATAATGACCTGGTAATATTATTTGCTAATTCCATGCCCAAATATCCACGCTCTTTCCTGCAGGATAATAATTTCTTTTATTTCACGGGATTACAAATTCCCGATGCTGTTCTTCTCATCCAAAAGATTAAAAATAAACCTGTTATGCATCTCTTCATCGAACGTGGAATTCCCGAAATGGAAGTATGGGAAGGAAAAAAAATGAGCCGTGAAGAAGCAACGAAAATTTCAGGTATTAAAGCTGTTTCCTTCCTCGATGAATTTGAACGTAAAATAAACTTCTATCTTTCGATATCCAAAAAATGTTATGTAAATATGGGAACGGGAAATATAGCAATCTCTCTTTCCAAACGTCAGGAATTTGCAAAAAAAATTACTGAACAATTCCCTCACATTCAAATAGAGAATACAATAGGAATCATCACACCATTGAGAATAGTGAAGGATAAATGGGAAATAAAACAGATTCAAACAGCCATTGATGCCACAGAAGCTGGAATCCAAAAGATATACAAAGAAGCAAAAGCCGGTATGATGGAATATGAACTGGAAGCGATGTTGCGCTACGAAATATTAAGAAAAGGTCATAATCACCTTGGATTCCGACCGATCATTGCCTCCGGTGTAAATGCTGCTACACTGCATTATGAGCACAACAACTGCAAGATAGGAGAAAACGACCTTATCCTAATGGATGTGGGAGCTGCCTGCAATAACTATAGTGCAGATATTACGCGTACATTTCCAGTTGCAGGAAAATTCACAAAACGCCAGAAAGCTGTTTATAAGGAAGTGTTAAACATCAATAAAAAAATAATCAGTATGATTAAACCTGGTGTAGGATTAACCACATTGAATCAAAAAACAGTAGAACTTATCCAGGAAGCTCTTTTATGTTTGAAGCTGATCAAGAAAAAAGAAGATTACAGGAAATATTATATGCATAGCGTATCCCATCATCTGGGCATGGATACACATGATGTAGGAGCAAGAGATTCGGTTCTCAAAGAAGGATATGTGATCACAGTAGAACCAGGTATTTATATTACTGAGGAAAAGATAGGTGTGCGTATTGAGGATGATATACTGGTTACTAAAAACGGCTGCAAAAATCTATCGCAAAAAATTCCCAAAGAAATTGAGAAATTGGAGAAATAACAAATGAAGATAGCAATTTATCCGGGAACCTTTGATCCCATCACAAATGGGCACATCGATGTTTTAAAGAAAGCCAGTAAATTGTTTGATAAAATCATTTTGGCAGTTTCAGACATCACGGGTAAGAAAACGATTTTCACCCTGGAAGAGCGAACTGAATTGTGCAGGAAATCACTTTCCGAATTTCCACAAATAGAAGTAATAAAATTTAGTGGTCTGGCTGCTGATTTAGCTATAGAGGTTAATGCCTGCACAATGATCAGGGGATTGCGTGCTGTTTCCGATTTTGAGTATGAACTTTCATTGGACCTGATGAATAAAAAGCTGCAACCTTGCATTAATACGATCTTCTTTGTGCCCGATAATCAATATCTTTACCTAAGTTCAACTATGATTAAACAAGTTGTAGAACTTGGTGGTGACATCAAAGACTTAATTCCACCTTGTGTGGAAGAAGCCTTAAAGAAAAAGTATACTACATAAACGATAAAAAATTATTAAAAAATCAAGGAGATAAAAATGAATAAAAAGAAACTAAATATTAAACTCGATGAAAAAGTAGGGGAAGGCATTTACACAAATTTTTTTATGATCTCCAATTCACCATCAGAGTTTATCATCGACTTTGGCAGGATAGTACCGGGTCTGCCAAGCGCTAAAATCTATAGTAGAATTCTTACTACTCCACAGCATGCCAAACAATTCCTGCAAATATTGCATAAAAATATTGAAAATTTTGAAAATCAGCATGGAGAAATTAACCTACCCGGCCAACCGGAGGATAATGATATCGGCTTTAAGAGTACACGACAAAATTCTTGACGGTTGAAAGCTCAAATAACTTTTTGAATTTTCTAAAAAAATATATGTAATTGAATAAATAAGGAGTCTTACTAATGAGGAATAAAAAAATACGAGGATTGATCATATTAGTGGTTCTGCTTGTAACAGCATATTATTTTTTACCACTGGTTGTATCCAATCTGCCCTCTTTCTGGACGAGTAAACGTTTGAAACTCGGTCTGGATTTGCAGGGAGGTTCTCAGATCCAATTGGAAGTAGATTTTACAGATCTGGAACTATCTGAAAAAGGAAAAGAAGATGCCGTGAAAACAGCACTTCAAATTATTCGTAACCGTATCGACCAGTTCGGTGTTTCTGAACCAACACTACAACGGGTTGGAAATACGAACAGAATAATCATTCAGCTTCCCGGGCTGAAAGATCCTTCCAGGGCTAAAGATCTTATCGGAAAAACAGCTCTTCTGGAGTTTAAATTGCTGGCAAATTCCGAACAGATCCAGGAAACCTATGAAAAACTGGATAAATACCTGGCAGAGAATATTGAGAAGTATGAATACCTGGAAGAATTTTCTGATGTGGATACAGAGGAAGATGCATTAGATATTTTGGGATCTGAAGAAGATACAGTTGATGATGAAGAAATTACAAACAGAGTATTTTCCAATCTTACTACTTCGGATGACGGATATCCCATGATAATTGAATATGAAAACATTCCAGAATTTAAACAACTTCTAAAAGATAAAGAATTTCAGAAACAAATTCCTGCTGGAATACAGATAGCCCTTGGTAAACAAGATAAGAATGATCCCTATAATGTACGTCCTATTTATGTTTTAAAACAACGGGCTGAAATTACCGGGCAATATCTGGAAAAAGCAATGACAAAGATCGGTCAAGGTTATTCACCTAAAGATCAGGGACCGTATATTTACCTGCAATTCAATAAATCCGGGTCAAAGAGATTTAAAAACATCACCGGTCAGAATATCGATAAGAAACTGGCAATTCTTCTTGATGATATAGTTTTCATTGCACCAACCATCGAAAGCCGTATCCCTAATGGCGAAGCCCGTATTACTGGTTCTTTCACTATCGAAGAATGTCAAGACCTGACGATCGTGCTTAACGCCGGTAGCCTGCCTGCTCCTGCAAATATCATCGAAGAAAGAACGGTGGGACCAACCTTAGGTTCAGATAGCATTCAGGCTGGTGTCCTGGCAGCTATTATTGGCATGGCAGCTATTTTCCTGTTCATGATGATATATTATGGAGTCTCCGGCTTTTTTGCTGATATTGCTGTGATCGTTAACATGGGATTCATTATTGCTATTATGACGATGCTGGAAGGAACACTGACAATGCCCGGTATCGCTGGTATGATCCTTACTATCGGTATGGCAGTAGATGCAAATGTGATTATTTTTGAACGTATCAGGGAAAATCTGAAACTGGGAAAAACAGTACGAACTGCTGTGGATGGCGGATTCAGTAGGGCATTGGTGACTATTCTGGATGCAAATATTACAACCCTAATTACAGCATTGGTTTTATATCAATTTGGAACCGGACCTATTAAAGGATTTGCTGTTACTCTTTCTATTGGTATTATCGGTTCAATGTTTGCTTCTATCGTATTAGTGAAGACTATATTTGATGGTTTCATCACCAATATAGCCCGCAATAAACTTAGTATCTAGGGGGATTGAATGAGATTTTTTGGCGAAACAAAAATAGATTTCATAAATAAACGCAGGATTGCATTTATCATTTCTGCTCTTTTTATTATTACTGGTATTGTATCACTTATAATTAATGGTGGACCGAAATACAGCATCGATTTTACAGGAGGTGTATCCTTGGAACTTGATCTGTCACCTGTAACTGAAAATGCAGAGGTTATTGATATCCAGGAAATTAGAGATGTATTATCTCAAAATAATTTCGTGTGTGATGCCTGCGGGTATATTTATAATCCGGCTAAAAACAATAATGTAGCATTCGACTATCTTCCCGAAGATTGGGTTTGCCCTGTATGCGGTGTTGGCAAAGATATGTTCAATCCTGTAGATATTAAGGGTGCCGAAATTCAGGAGATCAGGGATTTGGAAGGAAGAACCCTTATTCTAATTAAAACAAAAGCCGTTGGTGATACAAAAGAAAAAGTAAGCACTCAGATAGTGGAAATCATTAAAAAGAATTTTCCAGATAACGTTAATCCCGAAACTTTGATAAGACTGCAGGAAGAAGTAGGCCCTAAGATTGGTGAAGAACTGAAAGGGAAAGCCATCCTTGCAATTTTCTGGGCACTTCTGGGGATAATTATTTACATCTGGTGGCGTTTTGAATTTGCTTTCGGGGTAACTGCTGTAATTGCACTTTTCCACGATATTATAATTACAGTTGGTATATTTTCTTTCGTCGGTAAAGAAATCAGTCTGCCAATTGTGGCTGCTTTGCTTACAATTGTGGGTTATTCCCTTAATGATACAATCGTGGTTTTTGACCGTATCAGGGAGGACTTGAAGATCTATCGTAAAGAGTCATACGGTAGTGTGATAAACCATAGTATTAACGAAACACTCAGTAGAACAATCATCACTTCACTCACTACATTCGTAGTTGTTTTAAGTTTGTATGTTTTTGGCGGTACGGTAATTCACGATTTTGCTTTTGCCATTCTCATAGGTGTGGTGGTAGGGACTTATTCCTCTATCTTTGTAGCCAGTCCGCTAATGGTGGAGCACTTTAATAAAAGACAGAAGAAACTTGGAAGCAAAGGCACAAGAAAAAAATAAACCAACATCATTTATTTAAGGCTGTTCATATATATGGACAGCCTTTTTATATTGCTCAGTTATTAATTATCTTTACAATTATTGTTAAATTATAAATTTTAGGAATAATATGTTTTTTAGTATTATGGTTTTATTGATTTTTTATATTTTTTGTTATGAGTATTAAATACTCTAACTGGAGTTTATTATTAAATTGAGAATAAAGGATCTTTCAACTTCAGTTAACTTTAGGTGCAAAGTACATAATCAATGTATCAAATGATCATGAAGTTATTGTGCTTTTTATTTGTTCTTATATTATCAATAAATTTATTTCCTGAAACACTTATAGATAGTTTAGAAAACCAAATAAAAATTACTGATAATGAGGGGAAAGTAGATTATTTAAATGAATTAGCACAAGCTTATAAAAGCAATTTACCTGAAAAAACGATGGAATATGGCAATAAGGCTTTAGAATTATCAAAAAAAATAAATTATAAAGAAGGGGAAGCAAAAGCTTTAAATAATATTGCAACAGCACATTACATCTCGAGTGACTATAACAAATCAATAGAAATCTTCTTAGAAGTACTGCAAATATTTGAAGAGATCGAAGATAAAAAGAACATTGCTCAGACGTTAAATAATATCGGTTTGACTTATAATGTTCTAAGTAAATATGAAATATCATTATATTATCATTTGAAATCATTGAAGATAAGAGAAGAAATCGGAAATAAAATAGGAATCGCTGCGTCTTATAACAATATGGGAAATATAAATTGGGAAATGATGAACCATGATGGTGCTTTGGAATATTACAAAAAGTCATTAAAGATTTATGAAGAAATTAATAATAAAGATGGAATTGCTATTACAAATAATAACATGGGGAACATTTTTTTTGTATTAAAGAAATTTAATCAAAGCTCGAAATGTTTTATTAAGTCATTAACAATTTACGAAGAACTAAACAACAAATACGGTATTGCTGCTGCTTTAAATAATATTGCATTTGTTTTTAAAGAAGCAGAGAATTATAATAAAGCTCTGGAATATTCTTTCAGATCATTAAAAACTTCTGAAGAAATGCAAGAAAAAGCCGGCATTGCTAATACATCGAATAACATCGGGGAATTATATTTTCTATTGGGAAATTATGATGAAGCTTTTTCATATTTTCAGAGAAGTTTGAAATTAGCGGAAGAAATCGAAGCAAAATCTTTAATAAAAAACAGCTATCAATCTCTTTCCAATTTATATACTATAAAAGAAAATTACCAGAAAGCCATGGAATACTTCAAACTCTACACCGAAGTCAAAGACAGCATCTTCACAGAGGAAAGCAGCGAAAAAATTGCTGAAATGCAGACCAAATACGAAACTGAAAAGAAAGAAAAAGAAAACGAAATATTAAAGAAAGATAACGATATCCAAAAACTGGAGATCATTAAACAACAAAACCTTCGCAACTCGTTTATAGCTATTTCAACTCTCGTTCTTATTCTTGCTTTTGTTATTTACGCTCGTTACCGCTCAAAGCAAAAAACAAATATCATTCTCAACCAAAAAAATACCGAAATTGAAAATGCGAACACCAAACTGAATCAGAAGAACAAACAAATAACCAGACAGAAGGACCAGCTTTCCGAAACATTGCAAGAACTCCGCGAAACGCAAAAGATGTTAACGGATACTGCTCATCGTGCAGGAATGGCAGAGATCGCAACCGGGATTCTGCATAATGTGGGAAATGTTCTCAACAGCGTAAAAGTATCTTCCCAACTTCTCAAAGAAAAACTAATTTCTTCAAAAGTGAATAATTTGCAGAAAGTTTTAACTTTAATGGAAGAGCACACAGATAATATCGGAGAATTTATCACTTCCGATGAAAAAGGAAAGATGCTTCCCGAATACCTACTGAAAGTGGGAACAATATTAAAGGATGAACAGGAGAACTCTCTATTAGAATTATCCACCCTTCATACTGGAATAAACCACATCGAAGAGATTATAGCAGTACAACAGAGTTATGCTGGGGTCACGGGAGTGTTAGAGAAAATCGCACTTTCCGATATGATGGATGATGTTCTGAAGATGCATGTAGAGATGTTCCTAAAATATAAAATAAAGATCACAAAAAAATATTCCAAAGTAAAACCCATTCTGATAGAGAAAGGTAAATTAATTCAAGTTTTCGTGAATTTGATAAAAAATGCCAAAGAATCGCTGGAAACAAAAGATGAGAAAGACAGGATCATTACAATAAATATTTCTGAAGATAATCAATATAAAACCGTAGAAATAACGGATAATGGAACAGGAATTCCAAAGAAAAATCTTACCAAAATATTTTCTTATGGATTTTCCACGAAGAAAGAAGGTAAAGGTTTCGGACTTCACACTAGCGCTCTGGCAATGACAGAAATAAAAGGTAAATTAATCGTAAAAAGCGACGGTATCGGGAAAGGTGCAAAACTTATTGTAAAAGTACCGGTAGAATAAAATAGGAGTCGTTATGAATAAAATTAGCAATCCGGATAAAAAAAGAATTCTAATAATCGATGATAACACGCAGATCCATCAGGATTTCAAGAAAATACTACTTACCTCAAAAGATAAAGAAAGTGATCTGGAAAAAATGGAAAAAGCTCTAATAGGAAAAGAAGAACAACAACCATTTGAAACATATACGATAGATTGTGTATCTCAGGGAGAAGAAGGTTTGAAAATGGTAGAAGAATCTATCAAGAAAAAGAAACCTTACTCTGTAGCTTTTATTGATGTCCGAATGCCTCCCGGTATTGATGGCATAGAAACAATTTCCAAAATCTGGGAAATATATCCTGATTTACAGATAGTTATCTGTACTGCTTATTCAGATTATTCGTGGGAAGAACTGTTTAATAAATTCGGGCATACCGATAAACTTCTGATTCTCAAAAAGCCTTTTGATAATATTGAAGTTCGACAACTTACACATAACCTGTGTAAAAAATGGGAATTGAATAAAATCGCAAATTTAAAGATGAATGAACTCGAAGAAAAAGTTGATAAGAGAACAAAAGAATTAAATGAAACAAAAATGAAATACAAAAATCTTTATGATTATGCACCGGATATGTATTTTTCTGTGAATCCGAAAGGAATAGTTCTTTCTGTGAATAACTGTGGAGCGGAACATCTGGGATATAAACCAGATGAATTGGCTGGTAATTCCATATGGATAGTTGTTTACAAGGAAGACCTGAAGGAAATTCAGAAACGGGTTTCGGAAATATTCAAAAAGAAATTGATAAAAAGTGAGCTGGAATTTCGTAAGATAAAAAAAGATGGTTCTATTCTTTGGGTACATGAAAGAACATATCTATTTCTGGATGACAATGGCAATCCAAAAGAACTGCTTATTATGTGTAGAGATATCACGGATAAGAAGCAAGCTGAAGAGGAACTGCAACAATCGGAAGAGAAATACAGAACAATGATCGAACATTCTAATGACATGATATGGACACTGGATACAAATGGAAATTTTTTATATTTTAATGAAAGGTCGGAGGAATTGACAGGTTATAAAATCAAAGATGGTGTTGGGAAAACATTTGTTCCGATTATTTTGGAAGAAGACCTGGAAATGGTGGGAAAGGTTTTTAAAGATACATTAGCAGGAAATTCAAATCATTACGAAGTAAGGATTCATGATTCAATAAGAAAAAATATTCTAACTCTTTCCGTTAATACAGCACCAATTTATAAAGACGGTAAAGTTACCGGAACAGTTAGTTTTGGCCGAGACATCACTAAGCGGAAAAAGACGGAAGAAGCCTTGCATGAAAGTGAAGAAAGATATAGAAATATTTTTGAACACTCACCGTTTGGAATTATCACATTTGATGTTAAAGGAAATCCTATAAATGCAAATAAAGAAGTACTTAATATTCTTGGTTCTCCATCAATTAAAGAGACTCGTAAGATCAATGTTCTAAAATATCCCCCCTTACAGAAAAACGGATTTTCATCGAATTTCCTTAAGTGTTTAAAATCCGGTAAAGTTATTAGTACAGAAACAAAATATGTATCGAAATGGGGAAGAGAATCATTTATCCATTATACAATGACACCAATTCATATCAAAGAAAATCGTATTGGTGCAATTCTATCCATTTTCGAAGATATAAGCGAACGATTTTTAGCTGAAAAAGCATTACAGGAAAGTGAAAAAAGATTCAGGCAATTTTTTGCAAATTCACCAGAGTATTGCTTTATTATCTCGCTAGAAGGAACGATACTGGATATAAACAAAAGTGCTCTGAAAGCTCTGGGATATTTGAAGAAAGAACTCATTGGAAAACCACTACTTACCAAAATTTATACATCTTCTTCACAAGCTAAGGCACAGAAATTATTTAAAAAATGGAGTACAAGCGGTGAACTTAGAAATGAAGAACTTAACGTGATTACTAAGGATGGTAAAGAAAGGACAGTACTGCTAAGTGTAGATGCTATAAGGGGTACCAAGGGAGAGATAATCCATTCAATTTTAATGCAAAGAGACATCACCGATCGTGAACAAGCAGAAAAAAAGCTTAAAAAAAGTGAAGAAAAACTCAGGAACTTTGTTGATTTTACCCCATTGGGCATCTGGTGTTTTCAACCTGAAAAACCTGTTAAAATTAATATTCCTGAAGATCAGATAATTGCAGAGTTTTTTAAAAGTATCTGTGTAGAGTGTAATGATACTTATGCAAATATGATGGGTGTTTCAAAAGAAGAAATCCTTAGATTAAAACTATCTGATGCTATGCCGGATACAGATGAAAACAGGAATTATTTAAGAACTTTTATCAAAAAAGGATTCAAATTATCAGGAGGTATTTCAAGAGAGCTAACTAAAGATGGAAAGGAAAAATATTTTTCGAATTCAATGATTGGAGTTATTAAGCAAGGTGAATTGATAAATGCTTGGGGGACACAATCTGATATTACCGAACATAAACAGGCAGAAAAAGCTCTCAAAGAAAGTGAGCAACTCTCTCGTGCAGTAGTTGAGAGCTCTCCAATCGGGATATCAATTAGAGATTGCAATGGGACACTTCTTCTGGCAAACGAAACCTGGAAGAAAATTTGGGAATTAACAAGAAAGCAGGTTACCGAGTATTCTAAACCAAGAGAGAAATTGATAATGGATAAAAGAGATGATTACCTTGGCAAACACATAAAAAAAGTTACAAAAGTTTATGAAAACGGTGGTGAGTATTTTATTCCTGAAATAGAATTACTTGGGGCAAAAAACAAAAAAACAAAATGGATATCTCAACATTTTTATGCCATCAAAAATGAAAAAGGTAGTATAGAAAGAGTAGTTATACTAACAGAAGATATTACCGAACGTAAGCAAGCAGAAAAGATCCAGTCAGTTTTGTATAATATAGCTAATGTTGTGAACACAACTAAAGATATCCAAGAGCTATTCAAAGCGATTAGAGATCATCTCAGTGCAATTGTAAATACAGATAATTTCTATATTGCACTCTATGATAAAGAGAAAGATTCTTTTTCACTTCCTTATCATACAGATGAAAAAGATAAATTTGATTCTTTCCCTGCTGGAAGGACACTTACTGCTTATGTAGTAAGAACAGGGAAACCACTTTTTGGTACAGAGGAAAAAAGGGAAAAATTAATTCAAGCCGGAAAAGTAAAAAAAGGAAAAATAGGCGCACATGCAAAAATATGGGTTGGTGTTCCTCTAAGGCTGGGAAAAGAAATTCTTGGTGTGATTGCAGTTCAAAGTTATACGAATGTATCACTTTACTCGGAAAGAGATTTAGAGATTTTGGAATTCGTTTCCGATGAAATTGCTCTGGCCATTGCACACAAACAAGCTGAGGAAAGCCTGAAAAATAAAAATAAAGAACTTATAGCTTTCAATAAAATAGCTGTAGGAAGAGAAATGAGAATGATAGATCTGAAGAAAGAAATTAATGTACTTCTTAAAAGTCTTGCAAAAGAACCAAAGTATAAAATTGCAGAATAAATACTCTGGTTCAAAGGTTTCAGCAGATAAAGGGGAAACGGACTTGAATCTGGAAACTCATTCTGAACTCCACAAACCTATTACATGTGAAGTTCAGTCTGCAAAAATAAAGGAAGAAAAATGAAGATACGAACAATGCTTGCTATTTTTTTACCGACAGTAATTGTAATTATAGCAATTTTAATTCTACTACTTGCTGTATATGTTTCTAGGGATGTTATCCAAACTCAAGTAGGAAATCACTTACTAACAACAGCCCAATCCAGAGCTCATAATATTGAAACTCTTTTAAATGATTATAAAGAAACAGTTCAAGTGTTAGCTGTTGGAATTCCTTTCACAAACATTTTAGACCAGAATATTGATTATACTCAACGAATGAATGAATGTGATTTAAGAATACAAAGAACTATAGAGTGTAATCCTAAGATTTCCAGGATCAGAATTTTAGATAATAATGGTATAGTACTTTCTTCCAGCCATGAAGATATTGGTTTTGATCAAAGTAAGGAGGAGATATTCTCGAAAGGGAAAGAAGGTATTCATTTTGGGGAAATTCATTTTTCTAATTTCACTCACGATCTTGTTATCAGTATATCAACACCAATCTTTTTAAGAAGTAAAGTATCAGGAGTTTTAATTATCAATTTCAAAGTAGAGAAAGAACTGTTCACAATAATAGCAGATAAAACCGGTTTAGGTGAAACCGGGGAAATATATCTTGTGAATAAAGATAGACACATGTTAGCTCCTTCACAAAATTATGATAAAATGATTTTGGAAACTAATGCAAATGCTTCACAAGTTAATTTATGTTTTGATGAGCACATAATCAATAAACTTCCAGGAGAGATGAAGGGAAAGGCAACAGTTTATATTGATTATAGAGGTAATAAAGTTCTTGGGACTCACTACTATATACAAGAGATGAAATGGTGCTTAATTGCAGAAATTGATATCAAAGAGGCATATAAACCTGTGAATAAAATGGTTATGTTGTTAATATATATTTTCTTAGTTCTTTTATTTACCAGTGTTAGTATGGTTGTCATAATATCATCAAATATTTTATCACGCATTATGAAGTTGTATGCTGGAACCGAAGAGATAATTAAAGGGAATCTGGATTACAAAGTGGGTACAAACAAAAAAGACGAAATCGGTCTGCTCTCAAGAGCATTTGATAAAATGACACAAAATTTGAAAATATCTAAAGAAAAAATAGAAAAATATACTGGAGAACTTGAAGATAAAGTAAAAAAGCGAACAACTGAAATAAATGAAAAAATTAAAGAAAGTGATATTCAGAGAATTGCCACAGTTAACATTGCAAACGATCTGGAAGAAGCAAATATTTCATTAACAAATGAAGTTATCGAAAGAAAAAAGGCAGAAGAATCCCTGCGGAAAAGCGAGGGGAAATATCGGTTATTAGCAGAAAATACTCTGGACTGTATCTGGAAAATGGATAAAGAGCTGAAGTTTACCTATATTAATCAATCTATTCTTCTGTTACTCGGTTTTACTCGGGAAGAATGGACAGGAAGCAAATTAGCTGAACATTGTTCAAAAAAAGAAATGCAGCATTTTATGAATATAGTAGAAAATGAATTAAGAAAGAAAGATACATACTCTGCAATGTTTGAAATGAATTTAATTCACAAGAATGGTAAAGAAATTCCGCTCGAGATTCTCGGTAAAATATTACTCGATGAAAGTAACAAAGTAGCTGGATTTCAGGGTAACGCTCGTGATATAACCGAGCGTATACAGGCAGATAGAATACAAAAAACATTCTATGATATTTCCAATGCTTTAAACACAATTGAAAATATAAATGAACTCTTCGATAGGATAAGAGAATTTTTGAATAATATTATAGATACTACCAATTTCTATGTTGCACTTTACGATGAGAAAACTAAAATAATTTCCCTTTATTATGTAGTAGATGAGAAGG
>JAUXIJ010000071.1 GCA_030621085.1 Candidatus Cloacimonadota bacterium
CCATCGCTTGCTCCGTCATAAGCAATAGCTCGTACGGCGATTGGTGCACTGATAGTACTTATCACTGTTTGAGTATCAAAATCCATCTCATACACTGTGTTGGTGGCTGATGCACCATAGAAGTATGTTCCATCATAGGCAAGGTCGCGGATATTACCGGGACAACCTGTTACTGTAAATTCTTCAATATAGGTGCCGTCCATCGCATATCTGAAGAATGTGCCGCCATTCCATTTGGTTGTATACATATAAGTGCCATCTGTTTCGATGCCGGCTTCTCCACCACCAACGCCTACAGGCCATTCAAACTGAAAATCAAATAAGTCGTCGGTCACAGGCGTGCTGGGTACGTAATGATTATTGGGATTCGGATCGCGATCATCGATCTGAACTTCCTGGCGAACTTTCACCATATCTGCAGCATAAAGCAAAGTTCCGCAAAGTAGGAACATGATAAATAAGATAATTAGTGTCTTTTTCATTTTTTTCTCCTTAATTCATATTTGATTAAATAAACAAATTAGTTTGCGATAGTAAAAATCAAAAAAATTGTTTTCGAAATTAACTTTTTCTTTACTTTTCTTCGAAATCATATTTTCATCTTTCCATTTAGCACAAGAAATATAACCTTTTTTCATAGTTTCCTATTTGCAAAAAAAACATACTTTCTGTCAAATAATAAATAATTTAATTTAATCAGGCTTAATATCTTCATCACTTTTAAAAAGGAATATTTCTTCCCCTTCCTTTTGCATTCCAAGTTCACGAGCCTTTGTTTCCCAGGTTTTTGCGTCATTCTGAAGTTTGTCGTTCTCCTCTTTAAGACGCAGGTTTTCCTGCTCCAGAAGGTTAATATCTGCTTTTAATTCGGAAAGCTGTTTCTTGATCAGAAATTTTCTGAAGAAGCTGGAATTATCGAAAAAGAAAATGTAGATAAGAAGAATTATAATTATAATGTAATAGATCGATTTCTTTTTATTGAATTCCGGTATTTTCATTTATAATCCAGAATTATCGTATGTGACTTTGCAAAATCTTTTTCTGTCAGTTTAATTTCATTTGCTGAAATCTGTTTATGATCATCTACCAATTTCAGATATTCTTCGATAGTGGCTATTGGAAAATCGAGCACCGCTGTTTTATAATGCATGGGAAAGACAATAACAGGATTTATCATCTCAACGATCGCTTTTGCTGTTTTTGCATCGATAGTGTAGAATCCGCCAACAGGAATAAAAAGCACATCTATTTTACCTAATTTACCGATCATCTCCGCAGTACAAATATGACCCAGATCTCCACAATGAAGAAAAGTTTTTCCCGAAAAAGTGAATTTCATCAATAGATTATTTCCGCGTTCACTACCCCGGGTCTCATCGTGCCAAACCGGAAAGGTTTCGATCTTTACACCTTGAATTTCAAAATAACCTTCGGTATTTACAACTTGAGGATTCCCTTTTATAAGCTGGATGTTATTGTGATCAAAATGATCGTGCGAAGAGAGAACAATATCGGCAGTTTCATTTTTAGGAATGGGATATCCGATGTCTGTAAAAGGATCGGTGATGATGGATACCTTTTCATTCCAGATTTTCCACATACTATGACCAAACCATTTAATGTTGATCATAAAAACCTCCTATTAATTACTTCAGCAACAATTTAGCCAGAAAGCTTTTTCTGATGTAAACTGCATGATGAGGACAGAATTCATGGCAACACATACATTTAATGCATTTACTGTAATCGATCTCTGGCGCTGAAGCATTTTTCTCCAGTTTCATCGCCTGCACAGGGCAACTATCCACACATATCCTGCACTGTGTACATTTATCATTAAAATCCGGATAATACTGGAACAACTTTCGGAAGGCATTTTTCAATATCTCGGGAGAATAGGCAAGAATTTTTATAAATGTTTTCACTCTTTTAATTTTAACATTCTCAAAAGCGAATTTTTTCCATTTTCCCGGAATCTCAATATCTTCAGGTTTCAGGTTATCGATTTCCAGACTATCCATAATATAACTGATCTTCCGAGGATCGAATCCCATCATTCGGGAAGCAGTAAAGTCTATTGCTGAAGCAGATTTCCCGGCAAAAACAACACCGAAATTTCTGGGTATTCCTGCCGAAGGACCTTCACCTTCCATACCTATTATACCGTCCATAATATTATAAACCGTTTTTTCTTTAGATAATTTATATAGTTCGGAAATCACCCGGGCAAAATTGTGATGTTCCGGGTAATCCCGATGGTAGTCCGATTTTTTTATGCCGGGAATAAGTCCGTACAAATTTTTCACAGCCCCGGTGTATGCCATCAAACTGTGGGTTTTGTATTTGCTCATGTTTATAATTACATCTGCTTCCCAAAAATATCTGGTAGTAGGAAATTCAATGGTTCGACCTTTCTTAATTAGAATTCCACCCTGGCTGAAATTAACAAGTTCAATATTATTTTTTTCTGCCAATTCCTTGATGCCGGTCTTTTCCCATACAGATTTCACCGGAACAGTTCCTCCGGGTCCGTCACCAATTAAAATGATTTTCTTTTTTTCTTTTAAAATATCTATAACAGCTTGCAGCATTACCGGATGTGTGGTAACAGCCTGCTCGGGTGGATAAGCTCCCAACAAGTTTGGCTTTATGAGGATGACTTTTTTATCATCCAGTTCATCCCAGATGGGTAGTTCGCTCAGGAATATTCGGATCTGGTTAAGATCGTAAGTTTTGATCTCTTCAATGTAAACTTTCATAATATATTATTTAAACTGTTCCATACCGGAGAAATTACGGTAGGGATCAAAACTCTTCAGAGCTTTTTGATCTTCTTCTGTCAGTTCGTCTGTAACTATGCTGGAGATCACTTCACCTAACCCGGGTCCCAGCATAAATCCCTGACCACACATTCCTACTGCATTTATGAAATTTGGATATTCTTTTACTCTTCCAACTATCGGGAACCCGTCAGGAGTCATGGGATATTGACCACGCCAGGTTCGCCGAACTTTCAGATTTAAAAGCCGGGGATAGATCTGCACCATACGTTTGGAGCACAATGGCAGGAACTGGGAAGTAGCGTCGTTATCGATGCCCAATATTGGAGGCTCGGGAGTTATACAGAAAACCACCTGCCCTTCATTGTTCTGGTAGAAATAATAATTAGCAGAACCGGGGGCTTTACGCATATCCACCACCATCGGACTAAAGAACCTTTCCACCGGTTCTGTGATGCCAGCCTCGTGATTATCAGGATTTACAGGTAAATCGAGATTTATCATTTTGCCAATTTCTCTGGCGCAATTTCCTGCTGTATTGATTATATATTTTGCTGAATATTTAGTTTTACCTGTAATAACTTCGAAGGAGCTGTTCCCGGATTTTTTTATATCGATTACTTTCTCCCTGAACTTATATTCTGCTCCATATTCCAGGCTCTTAAAATAAAATGCATTGAGTGCTAAGAGCGGTGATGCCGAACCATCATCGGGAGAATAAGTGGAACCGCACAGATCTTTCATGTTTATGCCAGGAACCAGTTCGTTGTATTCCTGCGGTGAAATCCACTTGATATTGAGTCCGAAAGAATGTTGAATTTTCATCAGATCTTTGAGTTTTTTTTCATCTTCTCCTGAATATGCAGGGAAGCTATAACCACCTGCTATCCAGCCGATATCATCTCCAAACTTTTCTTCCCAGGTTCGAAAGATATCTATACTTCGTTGTGATATCCTGATCTTACCATAATCGGAATGGGTGGCACGAATACCACCGATTGCTTTTTTATTATTTTCCTGCCCCGGTGATGTTTTAAGTTCTATCACCAGTACTTTCAGTTTCTTTTCAGCCAAAGCCAAAGCAGAAGGAACACCAATAGAACCGGCACCGATAATTATAACATCGAAGCTAAACATTATTTTACTCCTGTTTGCCACAAAGTCACTAAAACACTAAGCTCGCAATATTCATTATAATATAACTCTTTTTATCCCTTGCTTAATTAAATGGACATTAAAATTAATAATCAAACCCAATCTTTTTCCAGTCACTTTTAAGTAGCTTAAAACCTGAGCATTCCAAACAGGATTGTACTTGTCACATGCTTTTAACTCAATGATAATTTGATCTTCTACAAGCATATCAAGTCGATAACCTTCATCAAAAGTCATGTTGTCATATTTTATTGGAACATTTACCTGTCTTTTAAACTTGATATGTCTTTTTGTAAGTTCATAATACAAACAAACTTCATAAATCTTTTCAAGTAACCCTGGTCCAAGAACTTTATGAACGTGATAAGCAGCATCTACAACCTGTTTTGCAATTCTTTCTGTTTCTTCTGGAAGATTTTCATATTTCATTTTCATATAAATTACCTATTTCTGTCCCCTTTTGTATATCCTTGTGGTTTCGTGTCTTGGTGGCTATTTTTACTTTCCATCGGCAAATTTACCCAGAGGGACTTCCACAAAGAGAGGTCTTCTGGTGTTCGGTTCGATCTCTTGCAGGGGAATTCCTTCCTGCCTGAAAATCTGCTTGATAAGATTGTCACAGCTTTTAGCACCACAGGCTCCCATTCCTGCCCGGGTTAATGCTTTGATCTGGTTAATATCAACGATTCCTTTTTTGATCAGTTCCCGAACTTCACCGGCAGTTACACGTTCACATAAGCATACCATTTCCTGATCGGCAATTACACTGTCAGAAGGTTTTTTATCGGTAGCAAGAGTAACTTCTTCTTTCTGTATCGTGAAGGAAACCACTTTTTTTGCAAAACTTTTTGGAACCTTGATTTTTATCAGTACGGTTTTGTTATTAATTTTTAGATCAACAATATCTATAATTTCAAAATCACCCAATACATTACCGTCGATATCATCACAACGAACTTTTTCTCCAATTTTGACTCTATGATTTGAAACCTCGTAGGGTAAGGTTACAATCGGAAATTTTTTATCTTTCCTGAAATCGACCAGAGTTATTGCCAATCCCGGACAAATAGTAACACATTTACCACAGCCAATGCAACTACCTTCATAATATGGAAGTCCAAGTATGGGATCATCTTTTATTAAGATAGAGTTTGTGGGACATATCGTGATGCAGGGATTGCATGGAATCTCCTGAATACAATGTATAATTGGCATCACGCCATCTTCATCTGTAGGAATTATCATTGAATTGATCTTACCCGGTTCGGATTTGAGGATTTCAGCTTTTTCATACCAGCTTTGGGGAATTTCTTCGATATCTGCTCCCAATTCTTTTGCTATTTTTAACCCGGCAATTTTACCATTGAACATAGCTGATGAAGCTTCCGCTATCTCCTGAGCATCTCCCACTGAATACACTTTTATCCCGGCAGTTTTTGCTTCTTCAGCAAATTCATTGACTGGTTCCAGTCCTACGGCAATAAGAATTGTATCGCATTCAAAAGTTTTTTCGGTACCGACAAGAGGAATAAATTTTTCATCAATCTGAGCAATAGTAACGGTTTCTATTTCTTCCTTTCCGCTGGCTTTTAATACAGTATGAGAAGTATAAATGGGAACACCCAGCCGTTTCAATTTATCGGCATGAACTTTATACCCACCGCATCGGGACATGGCTTCTGCCAGTCCTACTACATCGATTCCTGCTTGTAATGCATGGTAGCCGGCTATCAAGCCGACATTTCCTCCACCTACAATAAACAGTTTATTTGTTGGTCGTACTAAATCGCGGTTCACTAAGGTTTGAAAAGCACCTGCACCGTAAATTCCGGAAAGGGTGTTACCTTTGAAACGCAGGAATTTCTCCCGGGCTCCGGCTGCGTTAAGAACAACTTTCGGCAGAATAAGTTTATATACTCCATCTTTGATGATTCCTACTTTTTTATCTTTATAAACATACAATGCTGTGCTATTTATCCATACTTCAATATTTGGGTTCTGCATTACTTTTTCGGCAAGCATTTTACCAATATCATTACCTCGTGTTCCGGCATAAGAATCTTCCACCGAACCGAAAAATTTATGAGTTTGCAAAACAAGTTTTCCACCCAGCTCATTTTTATCATCTACAAGCAGAGTTTTAATTCCGTTTGTTCCCAGTTCGATAGCAGCGGAAAGCCCCGATGGACCACCACCAATGATCAGTACATCGAACTTAAGTAGCTGGATGTTACTTGTATCGGGTTCTTCATCTACCTGCGGTAATACTGGAAGTCCTTCCACGCTTTCTACATGCATGCCAAGGGTGACTTCTACCATGCAGGATTTCACGGGGATTCCATTAGCAATCACAGTACATTTTGCACATTGTCCGTTAGCGCAGTACATACCCTGTGAGCTGCCATCTTTGGGGTGATGACCAAAGATCTTAATACCATTTGCAAATAAAGCAGATGAAATCACCTCACCTTCCAGTGCTTTCAGAAGTTTACCATTCCAGTAAAAAGAAATTTCTTTGCGCTCCGGGATTGGTAAAATGGGGTGAACTTTTATGCGATTCTCGTTCATCTGCAACTCCGTTTTTTATTATAAATTTAGCTTCTTAAAATTTTCCATTTGTATGTATGTCAAGAAAAAGGTTTTAACGAAATACAAAATTAAGATAATTAAATTTATACTTGACATAAGAATTAATCATTTTGTTTTTATATTATTGAAAATGATGTAATTTGGTAAATTACATGAGAAGAAGAGCAAGGAGTTTTTCTTGATTTTTTATTTTATAAAGTTCAATTTATTATTTAATGAGTTGTTATATTCAAACAAAAAAACCGTAAATTTCAAAGTTAAAGAAAATTGAATAATACTATCGAAAAAATGTAATCATTTAAATTAAAATCAAAAGCAAATAAGGAGAAAGAATGAAAAAATTTTTATGGATTATTATTGCTTTATTAGTTGTAGCCATGATCGTGGGTTGCGGTCAGCAGGGTGCTAAAGGCAAGAAGTTGAACATTGCGTTTGTTTATGTAGGCCCTATCGGTGATGCAGGTTGGACCTATGCTCACAACGATGGTCGTCTTGCCATGGAAGAACTTGATTTCGTAGAAAAAACTGTTTATGTAGAAAGCGTTCCCGAGGGTGCTGAAGCAGTTCGTCCTATCACGCAACTGGCTGAAGCTGGCAATGATATTATTTTCACAACATCATTTGGTTTTATGGATCCTACACTTGAAGTAGCCGAAAAATATCCCGATAAAGTATTCATGCATTGCAGTGGCTATAAAACTTCAGAAAATATGGGAGCTTATTTTGGCAGAATGTACCAGGCTAAATATCTGGCTGGTATCGTAGCTGGTTCTATGTCTAAAGTTGGCAAGATCGGTTATGTTGCACCGCATCCCATTCCCGAAGTTATCCGTCTAATCAGTGCCTTCACGCTGGGTGCACAAAGTGTAAATCCCGATGCTGTTGTTCACATCGTCTGGACAAACTCCTGGTTCGACCCTGCCAAAGAAATGGATGCCGCTAATTCCATGATAGAACTTGGTTGTGATGTTATTACTCAAGGTGCAGACTCCGCCGGTCCTCAACAGGCAGCAGAGAAACATGGTGTTTGGTCTCTTGGCTATGACAGCGATATGGCAAAATTCGCTCCTAAAGTTCACTTAACTGCTCCTATCTGGCATTGGAGTGTTTTCTATAATAAAATCGCCGAGCAGGTTTACAAAGGCACCTGGGAATCTGCTGATGATTGGTGGGGAATTGAAACAGGTCTTATTGGTCTTTCACCTTACAACGATGCTGTTCCTCAAGACGTAAGAGATCTTGTAGAAACCACAAAGCAAGAAATTATCGACAAAGAATTCCACTGCTTCAATGGTCCTATTTACGATCAGGAAGGAACTCTTAAAGTTAATGAAGATGAACATCTTACAGACGAGCAAATGCTCAGCATGGACTGGTTTGTAAAAGGTGTTATAGGTTCCATTCCAAAATCAGGAGAATAATACTGAATTATTTAAAGAGATTAGCCGCCCGGCTAATCTCTTTTTTTTCTTTTTGAAAAGGAGTGAATCTTGGCTCAAGACCATCCAAATCTTATCCAAATGAAAGGCATCACCAAGTCATTTTATGGCACCAAAGCAAATGATAATATAGATTTTGATCTGAAACAGGGTGAGATACACGCCTTGCTGGGAGAGAACGGAACCGGTAAAACCACATTAATGAACATACTCACCGGCGTCTATTTTCCTGAACTTGGTAAAATGCATTTCAAAGGGAAAGAGATATCCTATAAATTTCCCGGAGAAGCTTTAAAGATAGGTATTGGAATGGTTCATCAGAGATTCAGCCTGATCGGAAATCTTACTGTGCTGGAAAATATAATTCTCGGTCTGTCTTCCAATAAATTTCACTTGAACCTGACTGAACGCAAAAAACTGATCACTGAATATGCCGAGAAATATAACTTCTCTGTAGACCTCGATGCGATTGTGGATAAGCTCCCCATTGGAGTAAAACAAAAAGTAGAAATACTAAAGATGCTGGTGCGGGAAGTTGATGTTCTCATAGTTGACGAACCCACTACTGTTCTTACCAAACAGGAAACCGATAACTTAATAGATATTCTGAAAAAAATAGCCTCCACCGGCAAAGGAGTGATCTTCATTTCGCACAAAATGAAAGTAGTACGACGGGTAGCCGACAGGATCACAGTACTGCGCAAAGGTAAAAACGTAGGTACAGTTCAACCGGAAGAAGTTTCATCACACGAACTGGCCAAGATGATGGTGGGACGCATAATTGAAAGTTCATTTGAAAAAACTTCACGGGATTCACAAAAGAAGACATTACAAGTAGAAAACCTGCATGTACATTCCGATAAAGGGCTTCTGGCTGTAGATTCTCTTTCGTTTGAAGTGTTTAAAGGAGAAATTTTAGGGATAGCCGGAGTTTCGGGTAATGGTCAAACAGAACTGGCGGAAGCACTCACCGGAAACAGGAAAGTACGAGATGGAAAGATCTGGTTCAAAGACAGGGTTATTACTAATCATTCGGCTATGGAAAGGATCGATGACGGCATCAGTTACATTCCTGCCGATCGGGTAAATGTGGGAGTTGCCGGGCAAAGAAGTATCTGGGAAAACTTAGGATTAAAAATATACAGGAAAGCAGAATACCGTAAGGGCTTCTTACTGAATAATAAAAAAATAAAAAGTTATGCCGAAAAAATAATAAAAAAATATGATATTCTGCAACCGGGAATTAATTTTCCTTCTCTGCTTCTTTCCGGTGGAAATTTACAAAAGCTTATCATTGGCAGAGAGATAGAAGCGGAAAGTGAATTATATGTAAGCGTATACCCTACTCGCGGATTGGATGTGGGAGCAACCGATTTCGTCCGCAACTCGATAATGGGTCTACGCAATTCAGGAAAAGCGATAATATTGATCTCCGGTGACTTGGATGAGATATTCAGCCTTTCCGACCGGATCGCAGTGATGTTCGAAGGTGATTTCGTAAGTGTTTTTGAAAATGGTAAATATGATGTAGCTCAAATCGGCTTGATGATGAGTGGTAATCCTGAAGAAGAGATATTAAAAAATTGATCTGCTTTCTGAAATGGAGATTGTGAATGTTCAAATATAAAATTCAGATAGAACAAAGAGAAAGAGTTTCGAACCGACAGGAAGCATTGATCACCTTTTATGCCATTGTGGCTGCCTTGACCCTTACCGGGATATTCATCGCTTTAAATGGTGTAAATCCGTTCATTGCCTTCTGGCAGATAGTACGTACAACAATTGGTTCATCTTACGGCCTTTCCGAAACTATTGTAAAAAGTATTCCACTTATATTTACCGGACTGGCTGTGGCTGTGGCTCTTAACAGTAAATTATGGAATATCGGAGCAGAAGGACAGCTATATTTTGGTGCGCTTTTTGCCACCTGGTTCATATTGAAATGTCCTGCACTGCCGCGCACAATACAAATTCCTGTACTTCTCCTTTTTGGTTTTCTGGGAGGTGCATTCTGGGCTATGATACCGGCTGTATTAAAGTTAAAATTCAAAATGAACGAAGTCATCTCTACCTTATTATTAAATTATGTAGCGATCAACATCGTGGATTATTTTGTTTTCGGTTCATGGAAAGGAAAGGATAATTTCCCGTACACAGAACAATTTTCTATGAACAACCGGTTATGGCAGCTCGGTTTCGGCAGAGTTCATGCCGGGCTTATTATTGCCCTGCTGCTTGTGGTAGTTATCTACTTCCTGATGAAATATACTAAATGGGGCTACAAAGTTAAGATCACCGGTTCAAGCTTGAAAGCCGCCAAATATGCTGGCATTAATATTAATAAAACGATGTTCACTGTCTTCCTGCTAAGCGGTGGAATTGCTGGTCTGGCCGGTGTAACCGAGATCACCGGAATGCAATTCAAGTTGCATCATGCTATATCCAGTCAATATGGATACACAGGTATAATCGTTGCCTGGCTGGCGCGTTCCAATCCTATTATTATCGTAGGTTTCGCTTTCTTCATTAGCGTTCTTCTCATCGGGGCGGAAATGCTGCAGATCACTATGGGCTTACCGGCAGCGGTGGGTACAATAATGCAAAGTCTTATTCTCTTCTCTATCCTGGGAAGTGAACTCTTTAAAAATTACAAGATCAAGATCAGGAAGGGGGAATAATGAGTTTAGCAGTAATTATCGTTTCCCTTTTATCTGCCACCATACGCAGCGGAACCATCGTACTTTACTCTACTATAGGCGCAATTTTCAATGAACGAAGCGGTATCTTGAACCTGGGTATAGAAGGCATGATGCTGATGGGTGCATTCATGGGATTTTACGTTGCCCTGCATACAAGCAGTCTCTTCCTGGCTATATTATGTGCTGCTATCGTGGGGGGATTGATGGCATTGATCCACGCTTTCATAACCATTACGATGCGTGCCAACCAGGTGGTTTCCGGGCTGGCTCTTACCATGTTCGGCGGCGGGTTGAGCGCTTATTTTGGCAAAGACCTGGTAGGACTTACACTTTCTGCCAAAGTTATGCAGGCAATCGAACCCGTTCCCATTCCTTTTTTAAATAAGATACCAATATTGGGAGATGTTCTATTCAACCACAATATCCTGGTTTATATTTCGTTCGCTATTCCCTTTGCAGCTTGGTATGTTTTGAACAAAACCAGATGGGGACTGGCTATCCGCAGCAGCGGAGAAGAACCTCTTTCCAGCGAAATTATGGGAATTAAAGTTATCAAAGTCAGATATATTTCCACAGTAGTAGGTGGTATTTTCTGCGGTATTGGCGGAGCTTATCTTTCGGTGTGGTATACTCCTCTCTGGATTCAGGGTATGACTGCCGGACGCGGCTGGATCACAATTGCATTAGTTATTTTTTCAAATTGGAATCCGCTGATCGCATTTGGCGGTGCCTATCTTTTTGGAGGGCTGGAAGCACTTCAACTTCGCTTGCAGGCACTCGGGTTTAATGTGCCCACCTTTCTGCTTGCTACCATACCTTATCTGTTTACGCTCATATTCCTTTTATTAATAACCCTGAAAGGCACTCGTTCCCACCTGCCAAAAAACCTGGGAATGCCCTATTTCCGGGAGAGCAGGGAATAGAAGGATCTCCGCCTACGCAAAGAAAAACAAGAAGAATATTGCTACGGCGTGACAAGAAGGATAAAGTGATAAGTGATAAGTATAAATTGAATAGCCTGTCTTTCTGCCTGTCAAGCCGAAGTTTTTTACGTAGGCCGGAGGAATTCTCTCAATGCATACGACGAAGAATCTCAGGCATTTGATAAGTCCAGCTTAGAATCAGCTGTTGTTCGTTTAAACCCACGAATTAATTCGTGGGTTTCCGGACAGGATGTAGAGTGGGTGCTAACCCACCAATAAGCAGAATCCCTGCTATTCCCTTTTAATAAAAGGGAACATAAGATGCCGTTGAGAGTAATAAAAATCTTCCTGCTTTTCTACGTTTTCCCTTTAATCAAAGGGAAATTGCAAAGGATTCTATTTTTCGGATACAGCGGATAGACTGGACTTCATCGGAGTGAAACGAAAATGAAGTTCAGGAATAACCACAAAATAATATTTTCTTTGACAAAAATAATTCAAATAAGCAGTTTCGTTTGTGCCTTTCAACAAAGGCATGGAAAATGGATTATTTAGGTGATATGAAATTGAAGAAGATGAAAGATCTAAATGCGAAATCCACGACATTTGTCGTATACACTACCAAATCGGTAGTGTTCGCGACAATTTTGACGGGGACACATACATTAGCAGCAAGTAATATTTGGAGAAGAAATGAATAAACTAGTATTTCTCATTGTTTTTGTATGTATTATAACTTTAAATCTATCTGCTCAACTCATCCCTGATGATAACTTTAGAATGAAGATCAACGAAAACCTGGGTCAACCACCAAACTACGAACCGACAATCGAGGATTTGAATGGCATAACTGGAGTATTACAGGCAGGATCATCAGAGATAATTTCGATTGAAGGAGCACAATATTTAACCAACGTTTCAACTTTTTACCTTCAGATTAATTCACTCATTGATATTTCAGCTTTATCAGGTTTAACAAATTTGCTTGTACTCTATTTGAATAGTAATCAGATTTTCGACATATCTATTTTGTCTGGTTTAATAAATTTAGATGAACTTCATTTAACTAATAATCAGATAAGTGATATTTCTACACTTTCAAGCTTGCAAAATTTAACAGTGCTTAGTGTAGGTAATAATCTAATTAGCGATATTTCCCCACTAGCCGGATTAGATAATTTGCATGGACTTGTGCTATATAACAATCAGATTACCAATATTTCTGCACTTTCAAGCTTAACAAATTTGGAATACTTCAATTTGATTAATAATCAAATTAGTGATATTTCTGTAATTTCAGGTTTTATAAATTTAACATGTCTTAGGTTAGGTCATAACTTGATCAACGATATTTCTGCAATCTCAGGACTTACAAATTTAGTTGAGCTCAATTTAGGTAACAATCAAATCAGTGATATTTCTGTTGTCACCGGGCTTACAAATTTAGATGAACTTAATTTAAGCTACAATCAAATCAGCGATATTACTGCGATTTTGAACCTTACAAATTTAGAAAATCTTAATGTTGAAAATAATCAGATCAGTGATATTTCTGCAGTTTTAGGACTAACAAATTTGAACCGTCTTGATTTGCATGGTAATCTTATTAGCAATATCTCAGTACTTTCTGCTTTACCAGATTTGATTCATCTTTTCTTGGGAGACAATCAAATCACTGATATCTCTAATATTTCAGGATTATTGAATTTGAATTCTCTTTTCTTATACCACAATCAGATCACTGATATTTCATCTCTTGTGGAAAACACCGGCTTGGGTTCCGGAGATAGATTATTGTTAGATTTGATTGGATATGCAAATCCACTTTCCCATGAAGCTCTAGATGTTCATATTCCAATTTTGGAAAGCAGAGGATTCATACAATTATGTTATCCATCCATACCGAATGACAATGCTGCCTGTTTCCCTAGTCCAGCTCGAAATGAAATCGACGTTTCACCGGGAACTGATCTAGTATGGAGTGGAAACTTCCCTTCTCGTGAAGCAGTGTATGCTATATGGTTAGGGGAAGCTAGTGATGAACTGGAAAATATTGGTATCGGTATTGCCATAGGAGACACCTTATATTCGATTTCTCCAATTCTGAATCCTAATACTGACTATTGGTGGAAAGTGAGAGCAGTTACGGATGCAGATACTATCTGGAGTGGATTATGGCATTATACAACTGGGAATCCCAATTCCGGTGATGAAAATCAAATCTCGATATTAAGTTACGAACTATTTAATTATCCAAACCCTTTTAATCCATCAACAACAATTGAGTTTTCGATCCAAGATAATTCTAAAGTTGAACTTATTATTTACAACATCAAAGGACAGAAAATCAAAACCTTAGTTAACAACGAATTTACAAAAGGTTCTCATTCAATCATCTGGGATGGTAATGATGATTCAGGTAAACCTGTAAGTTCAGGAATTTATTTCTATACATTAAATGTGAACGGTAAAACCGAATCAGTTAAGAAATGTTTGCTTTTGAAATAGAGAGCTACTAACAAAACCTCCACATTCAAATGGAAAGATCAACTGTTGTTCGTTTAATCCCACGAATTAATTCGTGGGTTTCCGGGTAGGTTGTAGGGTGGGTGCTAACCTACAAATTGCCTGCTGAATAATATTTTCTTTGACAAAAATATTTTGAGAAACCAGTTTCGTTTGTGAGTTCAACAAAGGCATGGAAAATGGATTATATGGATGATATTAAATTGTGGAAGGATATTGTTAGAAGGTCGTATACACTCCCAAATTGGTGGTATCCCCGACCTTTTTCTGAATCTAAAAGGAATACGTGTCCGGCAACTGACGAATCCGCGACCTTTTGGTCGGGGATACAATCGTTAATCAACATTCCGCTTCGCTCCATGTTGATTAACGGCGGCGTGCCCCTATTAAAAGACTCGCAACCGTATCGAAGCGGAACATCGTTTAACACTACGTCCACGGGAACTTACAAA
>JAUXIJ010000175.1 GCA_030621085.1 Candidatus Cloacimonadota bacterium
ATTAATAAATTTTATTAATTTAACGTTCCAGACCTTTATAAAGTTACACATGGGGACAAAAACAATAACAATTACAGAAGATGCGTATAGAAGGTCAAAAGTGGAAAAGATGGAAGGGATGGGCTTCAGCGAGCTTATCCATTGGCTTACCGATAAGAACAGGAAAGAGTTAATGGAATTTGCCGGGACATGGAAGGACTTTGATGTATTCGAGGACTTTATAACCTAAATTTTAGAGTATAAATAACCGTGTTCTTCGCTGTTTCATGTGGGTAGATGTGGTTAGGATCCGGTCAAACAATATTGAGTCACCCATACAAAATAGCGAAGAGCCAATAATAAATCAGATCAAGGAGAAAGATTAAAGCAAAAATGTTAACAGAGACTATCATTGACAGGTTCAATAGAGAAATCCGATTTACAAGAGAACGGTGGGACTACATTGTTTCTAAGCGTCCTATAATGAGTGAATACCAAAAACAATTCATAGATACGATAAAAGAACCAGAACTCATTAAAACGAGTGTGTATGACCCAGAAGTAGTTTTATATTACAAACACTTTAAAAATATATTAGGTGGGAAATATATGGTTACCGTGATAAAAGTGGATACAGACCGATTTGTATTAACTGGTTATATCTCAGACAGAATCAAAGAAGGTGATGTGATATGGAGAAAAGATTGAAACTGTGGTATGATAAAGAAGGAGATATCCTGGAGATTTCTGCTGGTGAACCCCAAGAGGCAATCTCAGAAGAAATAGGGGATGACGTAGTCCTACATCGTAACTTCAAAAAAGAAATTGTTGGTTTCACAATACTAAATTTCCGAAGGCGGTTCGAAAAAATGGGGAGAGAAGACTTGCCGATAAGCGTTGAATTTTTTGCGCTTTCCAAAACGTAAAAAGCTAGAACTCGGCATGAAACGGATTTTCTTTCTTTGTTTGTAAGATAAAGAAAGTTTGCTATAATTCATTAATGAACCCGGTTAGTACAGTGTTAATCTCGCTGAACATATTCTCTTCTCTACTAAATCGTTTTACAACCACCTGTAAATCCCGGAATAATCGGTTTGTGTTATACCCTTTTTCTGTGAGTATCCTCTTTATATCCGCTTTTGATACACCTTTATAGCCGTGAGCGTCAATACTTAATTATGTATTCAGGATCGAATTGATCGGTAACGAAGAGAAAGACTTTATTTGCTTTTTCTTTAAATCGTTCTAAGAAGGGAGATGCGAGTTCAAAACACAATCGTTGTTTATAGTACTCATAGTTTTGGTACATATTTTCACCTCGTAATCGCACTTCCTTCTGTGGTATCTTATTACCATCGAGTTTCACGTCGCTATTTCCTATGTTAAAAAAGCAATACACTACTTAAATCTGTGTTAATCAGTGTTAATCTGTGTCTTAAAAATCCTTGGAAAATGATACAGTTCTGGCAAATTATTATTTGTGAGTTCCCTTAGTCTGTTGTTTATATCTAAGTACAGCCCTCTAAAAACTTCTTTTTTCTGCTTTTTCATTTCTGATAAATAGTCATATGCGTCTTTTGACGTCTTAAGTCACACATAATTTATCTTTCCGCCATGAAATATTTTGATACTCTA
>JAUXIJ010000066.1 GCA_030621085.1 Candidatus Cloacimonadota bacterium
AGTAAAGCATCGAGTCGAGGTGACACATTAACCGTTTCAATTGTTTACCATGCTTGAATTCGGAGGACGTTAAAACGGCTGCGTGAACAGGATGTGTCTCTTTTTCCCACCAGTTGAAACTGGTGGTTAATGAGAAAATTTTTTTCATCTTCGTGTCCCTTAGTGTCCTTCGCCTGCCTTGCCGTAGTTTTAACGAAGGCAGGTGGCTAAAAAAAAGAGGTAAAATATGGAACTTATCAAAATCGAAAAAATGATTAAACACTACCCTATTGGTGGTGGAAAATTCACAGCCCTACGGGATATCAACCTGGAATTCAAAAAAGGAGAATTCACAGGTATTGTGGGACCCAGTGGTTCTGGGAAAACAACCCTTCTTAACATCATCGGTTCGCTGGATACTCAAAGCGGAGGAAATGTAGATGTTATGGGAAATTCTATTCGGAAATTATCCTCCAAAAAGGCTGCGAAGCTTCGTAGTCAACACATTGGATTTATTTTCCAAACTTATAATTTACTGCCTGTTTACACTGTTTTTGAAAATGTGGAATTTCCTTTAATCCTGTTGGGAATGTCTTCCGAAAAACGGAAAAAAGCTGTTCTGGAAGCGCTCGAATGGGTCGGTTTATCCAATAAAGCAAAATCCCGTCCTGCTCAACTTTCCGGTGGAGAATGCCAGCGCGTAGCCATTGCCAGAGCAATCGTGAAGAAACCAGATCTTGTTCTGGCAGACGAACCAACTGCCAATCTGGATGCAGAAAATTCGCATCATATATTAAAGACAATGAAAAAAATTAACGAAGAGCTGGGCACCACTTTCATCTTTTCCACCCACGATGCGAAAGTTATTCAATATTTAAGAAGAAAGATTTCGCTTCTGGATGGTAAAGTGGATAAAGACGAAATTGTGAATGGAGGTTGATCATGATCTTCAAACTCGCTTATAAAAACATTATCGGTGCAGGCTTCCGCACTTGGCTGAATATCTTCATCCTCTCGCTTTCCTACTTTGTAATAATAGCCCTACAGGGATTCTATGTAGGATGGCAGGATGATGCTTCCCGTGAAATGAAGAACTGGGATTTTGCGGGTGGACAATACTGGCAGCAAAATTATGATCCGTATGATCCATTTACATTGGAAGACAGTCACGCTTCAATCCCTGAAGATCTGCAAAAACTGATAGCAAATGGAGAAGCAATTTCGATTCTGTTTTCTCCTGCTACGATCTATCCCGAAGGAAGAATGCGAAATATTGTACTTAAAGGTATCGATCCGGCTCAGGATCTTATCGAGCTTCCAACAAAATATCTAGCAGATTCTAATAATGAAATAAATTGTATCATCGGGTCCGTATTTGCAGATAATCTGAATATTAAAGAAAGTGATTATATCGTATTACGCTGGCGTGATAAAAACGGAACTTATGATGCCCGTGATATAAAGGTTGCTTATGTATTTTCTACCACTGTAATCACTGTAGAGAGCAATCAGATCTGGATATCTCTGCCAATTCTGCAGGAAATGCTGGGTCTTCCAAATGAGGCAACTATCATCACAGTTAAGGATGAGATGTATAACAAAGAATTCTCAGATTGGCAATATAAGAATTTGGATTTCCTGCTAATAGATCTTACAAATATGATCAAGGCAAAAACTATCGGTTCATCAATAATGTATCTTCTCATGTTGTTCCTGGCTATGCTAGCTATTATCGATACACAGGTACTTTCCATTTTCCGCCGTCGTAAAGAAATGGGAACAATGATGGCAATGGGAATGACACGACCGAAAATAATTCAACTGTTTACGCTGGAAGGTGTTCTCCACGCAGTACTGGCAATTTTGATTGGTGCAATATATGGAACTCCCTTATTAAGCCATTTTCAAAAAGTTGGAATGCAAATTGGAATGGATGCAAAAGAATGGGGCTTGAGCGGTTTGGATGATGCACTTTATCCGGTTTATGGTTGGAAACTGGTAGTAGGAACAATTATATTAGTTTTGATAACCGTTACTATCGTGAGTTTTCTTCCCACCAGAAAGATAGCGAAATTGAAACCGACCGATGCCCTACGCGGCAAGATGACAAAGTGAGGATAGAATTATGTTAAAATTCTTAGCAAAAGGACTTATGCGAGATCGTACCAGGAGCCTCTTCCCCATTCTGATCATCGCAGCCGGTGTGATGCTAACTGTTCTTTTTTTCAGTTGGATAAACGGTTATGCCATGATGCTGATCCAGGATAATGCCCGTTTCGAAACCGGCCACGTAAAAATAGTGACCAGAGCCTACAAAGAACTGATCGATCAAAAACCTTACGATCTGGGATTGATGAATGTAACTGAGAAAATTGAAATACTTTCCAATGAATATCCCCAGATGCATTGGCAACCCCGCATCTATTTCGGTGGGCTGTTGGATCTCCCCGATGAAAAGGGAGAAACATTGACCCAGGGAGAAGTAATTGGATTCGGAGTCGATCTTTTCACCGATTCTTTCGAGCAAGATCTTCTAAATCTAAATGACGCCCTCTCACAAGGAAACCTGCCAACAAAGCAGGGAGAGATATTGATCAGCAGTGAAGTTGCAGAAAAACTCGGAATTAATATTAATGATAAAGTAACAATTATTGGAAGCACCATGTATGGCTCGATGGCAATGCATAATTTCACAGTTAGCGGAATGGTTCGTTTTGGGATCCAGGTTATGGATCGCGGTGCTGTGATCGTGGATATTGCTGACGTGCGCTTATTTTTGGATATGGAAGATTCCGCCAGTGAAATTCTCGGCTTCCTGCCCAAATATAATGAAGATACAACTTTTGAGATATCTGCAACATTCAATGAAACATACACTAATGAAGATGATGAATTCTCTGAAATTATGCTTCCATTAAGGACACAGGGACAGATGGAATTTCTACTCACTGCTTTGGATGAGAGAATGGGAATGTTCATATTTATTTTCATTTTTGTAATGTCACTCGTTTTATGGAATTCCGGTCTTATGAACGGGATTCGGCGTTATGGAGAGATAGGAGTAAGACTGGCTATTGGAGAAAGCAAAGGACACATCTACAGGTCATTGATATTAGAATCTTTTCTAATTGGAATTGCAGCAACAATTATTGGAACAGCTATTGGACTTATTTTTTCTTATTTCCTCCAATATAATGGGATCGACGTGTCTTCAATGTTAAAAGATTCAAAAGTGATAATGAGTGCTACAATGCGGGCACAGGTAACTCCAGCAAGTTATTTCATCGGCTTTTTCCCGGGTGTTATCGCTTCTGTAGCTGGAGCTGTGATCTCAGGAATTGGGATCTACAAAAGAAATACAGCACAATTATTCAAGGAGTTGGAAACATGAAAAAGATATTTATAATTATATTACTATTATTTGCAATTATCCTTTTTGCAGAATTCCCGGATGGGAACGATCTTATCCGAAAAGTAGATGATAATATGTATTCCAAAAATGCCATCTCGACTTCACGCATGATAGTGCACGGTAGAAGAGGAAGCAGGACAATGGAAATTAAATCCTGGGCAGAAAGTGAAGACAAATCCTTTTCTGAATATCTTTCACCGCCCCGGGATGCAGGAACAAAAATGCTGAAGTTAGAAGATAAACTGTGGATCTACAATCCAGCTTCAGATAGAATTATTCAAATTTCCGGTCATTTGCTGCGTCAATCCATGATGGGTTCCGACCTTTCCTACGAAGATATGATGGAAGAAAATGAACTGATAAAAATCTATAATACCGAAGTCACAGGCGAAGAAATTATCAATGAAAGAGATTGCTGGATCGTTCTTTTAACTGCCAAAGTGGAAGATGCAGCTTATCATACCAAAAAGGTGTGGATAGATAAAGAACGCTATCTTCCCTTGCGTGAGGAGCGTTTTGGGAAAAGCGGGAAACTGCTTAAAACCACAGAAATAAAAGAAGTCTTCAAGATTGGAAAACGCTGGTACCCAAAAAATATGGTTTTTAAAGATGTTTTGAAAAAAGGTAAAGGTACCGAATTTATCATCGATTCTATTGAATTTGATGTGGAGATTCCGAAAGCAGTTTTTACAAAGGCAGCGTTGAGGAAATAGAACTCACCCCCGGTCTCCGCCAAGGCTACGCCCCGGCAGGCCAACCCCTCTCTTCAGTTCAAGAGAGGGAACATAAGAACACAAGGAAGAGAAGATCGTTCAATCGTCCCGATTGAATGAAATGTTTTAAAATGACCGTCTCGGTCATGGCAATAATAATAGGTTTATTGAATCACACCGGGACGGTGTTGTAGTAAATAACTGGTTCAACCGGGACGGTTGAACCAACAAATGAAGTAACCATAATTTATTGACCTTTGTAAGGTTAAGTTAATATTTCATTGACATAAAAGAATAAAAAAACATTTAAGTTTGATGTGTGTAAAAGATTTTCTTACAGTATTCATCAAGACCAGAATATACAAGAAATGAAACAAAATACTCAGCGATTGGCAAATGTAAATTAATCTTAATTTTCCGTTTCTAATGAGGGGGAAATAGGAAAAAGGTTAATTGTACATTTAATAAAAACTACCCTTACAGGAGGAGAAAGAGATGAAAAGCAAAGGACTTTTTTTAGTATTTGTCACCTTATTCTTAGTTTCTCAGGCTTTTGCCGGCTGGGTGATGGAAGAGGTGTCTTCGTACGGTGGAGAACAAAAATCCACAGATATTAGATATGTTCAGCAGAACAAGGTGAAATCTGTAGGTTCAGAAACCATTATAATCGATTTGGAAAAAGGAATTTTTAACTTTATTATTCCCGAGCGCGAAGCCTACTGGAGCGGTACACCCAAAGAATTCCGAAAGCTCATGGAAGAAGGTAAAAAAATGATGGAAGAACAGCAACTGAAAAGTATGACGCCTGAGCAGAGAGAAGCATATAAACAGTATATGAAAACCAGAGAAGAAGAAGTTAAAACAGTAGCTCCCAAACAGAAAGTAGAAGTGAAAAAGACCTCGGAAAAAGCCAAGATAGCCGGTTACTCCGGTCAGAAATATGAGGTATGGGTTGATGGAAAACTGAAAGAAGAGTTATGGGTCTGTGCCGATATAATGCCCCGGGACGATATCGATATTAAAAAACTTGATCAATTCTTTAAAACGATGAACGAACCCGATGAAGATGAGGGTTCTTACGAATCCTCTCCCGAATATGAAAAGATAGCAACATATATGGAAAAAGGATATAAGCTCAAGAGTATAACATACGATGAGCATGGTATGGAAAAATCTGTGGGTGAGACTATAAAAATCGAGAAAAAGAATATTGCTGATTCTGAGTTTAAGGTACCCAAAAACTACAAGAAATTGAATGATGAAGAATTTATCAGGGGGATGATGAAACAATAACATCTATACGACAACCTTCCAAAGGTCTCTTACGAAGTAACCGCAATTTGTTGACCTTTGGAAGGTTAAATTTATTATTTCATTGACACAAAAGAATAAAGAAGCCAGTCAAGATTTTGGAGTGCAGAGAGGAACTATTATGGTAATTATCGAAACTGAATTTATGGATTTAAAGAAGATATCAAAAACCTTTTTTGGGAATACATTTAATAACAGCAACTTTGGAAGTATGAAATGACAGCACTTATTTTGAGAAATTATATCAAACTTCTCATAATCTGTTTCCTGGCTTTCTGTCCAACCACTTCCTTTTGTAAAAAGACTTATGAAGAGAAAAGAAAATCAATGGTTCAATGGCAGATCAAAGACAGGGGGATCCAAGATAAAGCTGTTCTGAGCGCAATGAGCACTGTTCCCAGGCACTTATTCGTTTCCAAACTCTACCGCTCTGCATCATATTCAGATCGTCCCTTGCCGATTGGTTTTGGGCAAACAATTTCACAACCTTATATTGTTGCCCTCATGACAGAATATCTCAAACTCGATAAAGATGATAAAGTTCTGGAAGTGGGAACAGGATCAGGTTATCAGGCAGCAATCTTATCTCAAATCACAGATAGTGTTTATACGATTGAGATCATTGAGAAATTGTATAAGCGAACAGATGAAATGCTCAAAACTTCTGGTTATGAAAAGATTCACACGAAATGTGCAGATGGATATTTTGGCTGGGAAGAATTCGCTCCTTATGATGCAATTATTGTAACTTGTGCTGCTGAATTCATTCCTCCGCCACTCATTGCTCAACTGAAAATCGGTGGTAGAATGTGCATTCCAGTTGGACCTCTTTTCAGTATTCAGAACCTGCTTCTTATCACTAAAAAATCGGAAACTGAAATCGAAACAGAAGTTATTACAAGTGTGAGATTTGTACCCTTAATACGAGAATGAAAAATAGCATTTCACATTCAGAAACGAAATTTATCCAACCTGTGATTTTCTTCACCTCTTTCACGATTCTTTGCTATGAAATAATTTTCATTAGAATATTCGCAATTACACAGTGGCAAAATCTTTCTTCGCTCATTATCAGCATTGCACTTTTAGGTTTTGGAGTGAGTGGAACAGCAATAGTATTCTTTAAAAAAATGATAGAAAAACATTTTAATAAATTTATTTTTTTTACATTAGCCCTCTTCCCCATTTCAATGAGTTTGGGGTTTATTATATTTTGTAAAATTCCATTTAATCCCTTTGAAATTGGAATCGATAATCGCCAGGTATTTTATCTTTTTTTATACTTTGTTGTGATGGGAATTCCCTTTATTTTTGGAGCTTCAACCATTGGAATCTCTTTGACAAGATTCCCAATCAGCAAAACTTATTTTTCAAATTTAACAGGTTCCGGAATTGGAGCGATTTTTGTTATACTTATCTCATATTTTCTGCATCCATTTTCCATGTTACTTTTTATCACAATCGTCGCCTTCATCATTACGATTGTTTTCTCCATAAATCTGAGTAAAAAAATCATTTTGCTCACAATAGTTTTCTCTATTATTTTCACTTCTCTTTTTTATCTTGCCTTTGATAAACTTAATCTAAAAAAGATCTCGCAATACAAAGCTATTTCTTTCGCTTTAAATCTACCGGAAGCAGAAATCATTGAAGAGAGATATTCTCCGCTTGGACTTGTACAAATTGTTCAGGCAAAAGGATTAAGATCAACCGTAGGACTCAGTTTTCTTTCCAAACATCAAGTTCCTGAGCAAAAAGGAATCTATTATGATGGAGAAGGAATGAGTGCGATCACTCCTTTCGATGGAAATAAAAGCTCAATTCTATATCTGAATGATATTCCTTCGAGTCTGCCCCACTTTCTTTTGGGGAAAAAAAATAAAGTTCTCATCGTGGGAGTTGGTGGTGGTGAGGGTTTATTAAAAGCATTATTACACAATTTCAAGAAAATAATCGGTCTTGAACTGAATCCGAATGTTGTCTCTTTGATGAAAAATGAATTCGCAGAATATTCGGGAAATATTTATTCAAAAAAGCAAATTCAAATCATCAAAAAAGAAGCTCGTGGTTTTATTAGAAATTCTAATGAAAAATACGATTTAATAGAAATTTCCATGCTGGATACTTACAACTCTGCATCATCTGGAATTTATGCTTTGAACGAAACTTATCTTTATACAGTCGAGTCGATTCAAGATTTTTTTCAGCATCTGGAAGATGAGGGAATGCTAGCTATAACCAGATGGGTTGTGAATCCTCCACGGGATAATCTTAAACTGCTGAATATTTGCATTTCTGCTCTTGAAAATCTCAAAATTCAGGATATCAGTAAACACATTATTTTTATCAGAAGTATTCAGGCAACAACACTTGTAATTTCCAAAAAACCGGTATCAGAAAGCCAAATAAATATCTTAAAACAATTCTGTGAATCCCGACTTTTTGATATCTGTTATTATGATGGAATCGAAGAAAATGAGACGAACAGGTTCATCAAACTTGATAAACCAATTTACTTTTTAGCAGCAAAAAAATTACTTTCCGAACACAAACAAAATTTCATCAGAGATTACGAATTCGATATTAAAACAACCTCGGATAACAGACCCTATTTTTACAACATCTTCAAAATGAAAATGCTTAAATACATTCAGGAATACGGCACTGACAAAATCCCTTTTACACAATGGGGATATTTTACACTTATTATTTTGCTCATTCCAGTTCTGATAATCAGTTTTATTTTGATTGTTTTACCATTATTTTTTATTCGGAAAAAGCGAAAAAATCTCAATGGAAAGATCATTTTGTACTTTGGTTTGATTGGTATTGGCTTCTTCTTCGTAGAAATGCCTTTCATCCAGAAGCTGATTTTATTTCTATCTCACCCCACTTATTCTTTGAGTGTGATAATCTCAGCATTGCTCATTTTTACAGGAATTGGCAGCTATTTCTCCGATAAAATATTCCATCCAAAACGCAGGATCTTTTATGCAAGTTTGATAATTATCAGTATAACTATTTTCTATCTTTTCTGTTTAGATTTGATCCTCCCGATTCTCATGGATCAAAATGAAATAATAAAAATTTGTATCACAATTCTGTTTCTAATGCCTTTAGGATTTTTTATGGGAATACCATTCCCACAGGGTCTGGTAAGAATTAAAAAATCGGATACTACCAGAGTTGCCTGGGCTTGGGGAATTAATGGATTCTTTTCAGTTATCAGTATAATTTTAGCAACAATTGTGGCAATTTTAATGGGTTTTCAATTTGTTTTTTTTATTGCTTCAGTGTGCTATCTAATAGCTGGTTTGATCTCATTGAAATTGCAATAAGCATGCACTGGTCCATACTACTGGTTTTTATAGGAATTTTCAATAATAAATTTGTGGATTTAAAGAAGATATACGAAACCTTTGTATGCATTTTGAACACGTAATCGACTTTTCTTTTGACATCTAATCTGCAAATTCCAAATTTACTTTTTAAAAAAAAGAGGAATTATGGAGCAGCAAAACCAGGATTGGTTGAAACTTGATAATGCAGCAAAAATCTATCCAGCTACTTCCAGTAAACGTTCACCAGCCCAATTCCGGTTTTGTGTAACTCTCAATTCTCCGGTAAAATTGAAAATCCTGCAACAAGCCTGGGAGAAAGCTCTCAATCGCTGTCCATATTTTCAGGTTTATCTTCGACGTGGATTTTTCTGGTATTATTTACAAAGACATCAGGAAATCCCACCAATTGAATTGATGGAACCAATTCCGATTTCCACTTTTCAGCTTACCCACAAAACTGCTCATCTCATCAGGATAAGTGTGCGAAACAGCACAATCGCACTCGATTTTTCTCACATCATCACCGATGGCAATGGTGGTATGCGATTCCTGTTGGCTCTCATTTCCGAATACCTGCGATTGGATGGCATTCCAATTGGCAAAATTCAGGGAATTCCTCAACCGGATGAGAAACCAACACCAAATGAATTTGAAGACGGACATCGCAAGTTCTTTCCAGGTAATCTACCAAAACCTGAAACACTTTCTTCTGCCTTTCATATTCCATGTAAATCATATATTCACAGTAAGTTCAGGCTGATCTCAGGTAAAATTCCCCTTGCTAAAATTATGAAGTTATCCCGGCAGAATCAAGTTTCTATAACTGAATATTTAACAGCATTATACATGTTTAGTCTGATGGAAATCTATCACCAGGAATCCTATACAAAGAAACCGAAAAATTCGATAATCAGATTGGAAGTACCGGTGAATATGCGCAAATTTCATCCTTCCCAAACGATGCGGAATTTTTCTCTGTTTGTGTCTCCCGAGATCGATCTGAAATTGGGAGAATATACATTTGTTGAACTCCTGAAAAGAGTGCACCACAGTCTGCAAATCCAGATAAATCGCAAGGAATTGGGCAGACAAGTATCCCGTAATGTGGGTGGAGAATTAAATCCGTTTGTACGCATTATTCCATTATTTTTGAAAGACATTTATCTTAACGGCTTGCAAAGCAGATTAGGTGAAAAATGCTATTCCGGTGTGCTTTCCAATTTGGGATCCGTAATAATTCCTGAAGAAGCCAAACCATTTATTAAATCTTTTGATATCATCATGGTTCCAAATCATATGATAAAAAAGAATTGTGCTGTTCTTTCTTATGGAAATGATCTGATCATTAATTTTAGTAGTGTGGTGGAATGTAGAGAACTGGAAAGACTTTTCTTTACAAAACTGGTAGAGAATGGGATTCCCGTCTCTGTGAAGGAGGTTTGATTTATGCCAATTTGTAAAAAATGTGGCGTTGAGATCGAAGCTACATATTCTTCTTGTCCACTTTGCGGTGCACCGATCGGAAACAATACAATAAAGCAGGAAGAAAAAATTCCAACAAAACCTCAATTAAAAGAACCTGCTATTTCACATCCCTGGTTTCTGGAATTATTTTCTTTCTTTTCATTGGCAGGTGCGATCATTGTTTTTGCTGTAGATTTTGCTTATAGTGCAAATCTAACCTGGTCGCGCATTCCGCTAATCTCAATTATTTTTACCTGGTTGTTCGTGTTCTTCATCCACCATTTCAAAAAGAAACCTTACTTGCTGGTAACACTTGAAATGATCGATTTTTTCCTCTTCTTGTGGCTCCTGGACATATTAATTCCAGCATTTTTCTTGTTTTTCAAATTGGCTTTCCCCATCATACTGGTTGTGGGAATTCTTTTCCTGCTTGTTATTCTCTGGGTGCGATCCTTTAAGCTTTCCACACTCACGGCTCTCTCGGCTGGCACATTTGCAATCGGCATTTTTCTGGTTTGTTTGGAAGTTATTCTAAACAGGTTTAAAAATAATACAATATTCATAAGCTGGTCTATTGTAGCCTTTGCCTGCATTTTACTTGTCAGTGGGTTATTTCTCTATCTGCAATTCAGGATCAACAAAAAAGGTTCTAATCTGAAGAAATATTTTCATATTTAGTAGTGGTGAAAAGCTAATGGTGAATTGGTTATTCCGTAGGAATTAAGTAACCTGACTCGGGTTAATGAAAGATGGGAGAAAAAGATTTTCTACTGTTTAGTCCCTTCTCTTTCGTTAAAGAGAAGGTCAGGATGAGTTAATAACCCTGGAAAATCTTTTTTATTAAACTCACCCTGCCTGCCTTGCCGTAGTTCGACGTAGGCAGGCTATCCCTCTCTTCGGTTCAAGAGAGGGAACATAAGAAAACCTTCCAAAGGTCTCTTACGAAGTAACCATAATTTATTGACCTTTGGAAGGTATCGTTAAATATTTCATTGACATAAATTTATTGAAAAGTCATTTAAGGTTTTGTGTGATTAGAGAAACATAAAAAGAAAATGTTATACAACAAGAATGAATCGATAGGTGAACTTTTAGTGCGTGTGTAAATGCTTTTAAAAAAGAATTACAAGGAGGGTAATCATGAAATATTTGCTTGTATTTTGGTTTTTGATAAGTGCTACTTTCAGCTATGCTAATATTATAATTGAAGGTCCTTGTGCCTACGAATTACAGTGGATCGACGGTGAATGGCATCTTGAATTAAAAAATAATTATGTTTTTCCCCCTACACTTGATGGATGTTATTTACAGTGTAATGCCGGTTACAGTTATTTTAATAGCATTTCTTTCCCTTCACCCGGACTTACTGTTGTTACAAAAGAAGATCTCATTGATCCTCTCGAACTCGACCCTGAGTATGATGAAATTGTTTTGGGTTGGGACGGTCAGTATGGGGGTTATCCATCCTGCTTTGTATATTACGGAAATTCTCATTATAGTATGTCGCCTTTGGAAGGAGAATCGCTGGTAAGGAAACCTTTTTTGGATCCAGTTCTTCCTTTAGCTGGTCATTTCTACTGTAGAGATAATTCTCCCACTATGGGGCAATATAACGATAATATTGGTTTTACCGGAACTTTCAGCGGCAATGTGATTAATGAACAGGGTGCTCCATTACCGGGTGCTGTTATTGAATACTATCCTCCGTTAGGTGCCAATCAAATATTTACCAATTCAGATGGTGAATTCTCTCAGGAAATGAACACAGTCCGTTATGACATTTTAGTTAAATATGACGAAGTGACTTATATTGATACAACCATCTGTGTAGCTCCCGATTCAAACACGGTTTGCACTTTTGTATTGCCGATAGCTTCTACTTCCCCGTATCTTCCGGAACTTTCAAAAGCAAAACTGAGTAATTATCCTAATCCATTCAATCCCTCAACTAAAATCCAATATAGCTTTTCGCAAAATGTAAGCAAAACAATTATTGAGATCTTTAATAGCAAAGGACAAATTGTTAAGACAATACAATGTATTGGTGAACCATCTGATGAGTTGCAGGAAGTTACCTGGAACGGTTTGGATAACTCCGGGAATTCGGTTGCTTCCGGTGTTTATTATGCTCGCTTAAAGGGAGATGGGATAATATTGAAAGAAAGTAAAATGCTGTTATTAAAATAGCATGCAAAGATCTGTAATAATACTGATTTGTATACTTTTGTCATTTCAACTCTATGGGGAATTGAGATTCTATCGGGAAGACCTGCATTTTACTTTAACGGATTCCACCTTTTCAATCGATGGTTTATACTTTCTGCGAAATTCGTCCGAGCAAATATATCATCAGCGCCTGTTTTATCCATTCCCGCAAGATAGTTTATACGGAAAGGTCGATACTGTTTTTTGCACAAATATTTCTCGTTCGGATTCATCACGGGTAATACAATGGGATCAGAAGGGAGCACATCTGCTGGTAATAATTCCAGCCCGGGATACTACGGTTGCATGTATTGGTTATCAACAAAAACTAATGGGTGGTAAAGCAGAATATATCCTTGAGACTACCAGTTTCTGGGGAAGAGGATTTGAACAGGCATACTACGATCTTACTTTTCCTAAAACAATAACCATCGATTCTCTTTCCTATTTACCGGATGAGTTGGAAGAAACAGAAACATTCTATAAATTGATCTGGATGAAGAAGGATTTTCTTCCGCTGAAAAATTTTATTGTAGAGTTTAAATAACCCGACTCGGGGTAACAAACTCGAACCTGCAACCTTCCAAAGGTCTCTTACGAAGTAACCATCATTTGTTGACCTTTGGAAGGTATCGTTAAATATTTCATTGACATAAATTTATAAAAAAGCCACTTAAGGTTTGAATGTAAGAAAAGGAAAAAAATATGAACAAGACAAATTTAAACTCAATAAACAATTCATTGAATGAAATCGATGAAAAATATACAAAGGTTTATAAAGGTAAATTAATATCACATTATACAAATATGAATTCACTAATCTCGATAATTTCAACAGGTCATTTTTGGGCATCAAATTCTATGTTTTTAAATGATAAATCTGAAATAATTCATATAAAAAGTATTATTAAAAACAATATTAACAGATATTTTCCTAAAGAAAACATTACTGAATTTAGTACATGGGTTTTGAATATATTTGATAAACTTATAAATCAAGTTTCAAAAAATTCCTTTATCATTTCATTTAGTACAGAACACGATTCTTTACCTCTTTGGTCGAATTATTCATTTAATTATGGATGTTCGATGAATTTATCTTATAATGATATTAAATCGAATATCAATATTAATAATCAATCATTATTATCAAACAATATCCAATCTCAAAAAAAACATAATATAGTAACTTATCAAGATGTAGTTATTTATGATAACTTAACAAAATCAAAAATTGTTAATGAATACCTCAAAATTTTGTATTTTCATTTAAAAAAAATCCCATTAAGATCTTTTGAAGAAATTAAATCAAATGAATGGATAATTCTAATTATGAAACGTATTTTCACAAGATTGTTTATTATAGCATTATTAACTAAAAAAAAATATTTTGAGTCTGAAAAGGAATTTAGATTTATTTGTAATGTCGATCTTAATTCACAATCTTCGTTATTAAACTTCAGAGAATTCGATGGATTAATTATTCCATATATAAAAGTGAATTCATTATTTAGAAATGATAAATTACCAATGATATCCATTACTATTGGACCTCGAAATAATGTAGATAAAGCTAAAGCAGGATTAAGATTTTTTTTAGATTCAAAAGGTTATGCAAATGTTAATATTTTAACATCAAAAATTCCTTTGAAATATTAAAATTTTATTTTAGGAGAAAAAATGAAAAGAATATTAAAAGCTATTATATTTATTATTTTTATTTTACAATTACTGAGTTGTGCACCAAACAAATTATCTTATATTCCTAAAGTTGAAATGGTACATATTATTGATTTAACAAAATACAGTGATGAGGGATTTTTAATTACACCTGAATCATTAAGTGGAAAATATGAATCTGTTGGACCTTTGTATTGCAAAATTCTCCCAGCTGCAAATCGAGAAGAATTCGTGTTAAACTATATCCCGACAGAAAAGGAAAAGAAACGTGGAATAACAGGTGAAAACATAAACGCTAATAAAACTGATGCCGTATGGGTCTCTGAAGAAATCTCTGTTGACTCTGTGTTGAATATTGCATATGAAACGGCAATATCCCTTGGTGGAAATGCAATAATGGAATTTTCAATATATTCAATTGTTGAAGAATATACAGTTAATAATTTTGAAACAGTAAGGATTCACGGTTATGAAATAAGAGGGTTTGTAATTAAACGCTTAGATTGATTCCAAGTTTAATGTTGTTATAGTTGTTTTAGTTTAATTGTGAACTCCCATTATAAGAAGTAATTGATGATTTGGAGGAAAAATGATAAGAGTGATATGTATCGTCATTATTATACTTATGATGATTGAGTTGTCATCTTTAACGGTAATATTACAAAATAATAAAGAAATTGATGGAAAATTAAAATGCTATAAAGATGATAAAATATATCTCACCCAAAAAAGAAAACTTTATATTATCGAAACGAAAGAAATTAAAAGTCTAATTCAAGAGGGTATCGCAATTTCTTTAGATGAAATTCCTCTCCATAAGAAAATATTTGAAATCGGAAATATGGCTTACTATAAGGAAATCATAATTATACCTTCAATAAAAAAAATGGATGAAAATTTATTGATGCAGTATAAGGAATGCATGTTATTAAACGAAACAGGTAAGAACTTAAAGAGTTTTAGTAATTGGTTTTACTTTGGAATAGGCATAAGCATGATAGGAACAATAGCTTCTTTTCCTAATAAGGATGGTAAAATTGATTCATCAGGTCCAGTTATCTCTTTAATAGGATTAGCAATATTAATTTTTGCACCTATGAAAGTTGCAGAAGCAGGTAATAATTTACAAAAACTTTCCCAAGAAAGATATTATGAATTAGAAAAACAAATAACAAATAATGATACAATTAAATTTATCCCTGAGAAGAAATAAAATGAAACAAATAGATTACAAAAGCTTATTTGAATCCGGTAAGAAATATCTGCTTAATTTTAGTGAAATAACAAACGAAATTCTAAACAAACAACTGGAATTCCCCGCCCGGGATAAACCCAAAACTAAAGAGGAATTATTCTATAGTTTTTTAGATTGCGCCCAAAACAAGCGAGATATGCCAAACTCAATTGGAGATATAGACGCTCTAAAGAAAATTCTATATAATTTTAATCCTGAAAAAGTAAATAACAATTATGCAAATTGGGAAATACTCTTCGACAAAATCAAAAAAGAAAATACTCCACCCGGAAGAATGGTAAAAAGCAATAATTATAATTACTGGGTAATTTATAGCAAATCAATTATATCAATTTCAAGATACTTAAGCAGATTTAAGACAATTAACGATTTCAATAATTATGTGAACCAATTCATATCGAATACACCGGATACAAGAATTGGTTTGCCATTAATTCTTCAAGAAGAATTATTCGGATTTGGATTTGCATTAGCTTGTGATTTTCTGAAAGAAAACATCTCACCAGATTTTGTAAAACCAGACACACACATCAAAAATATTTTTATTAATTTGAATTTATCCGATGCAGGATCAACTGATTTTCAGGTTTTTCGAGATGTAATAAAATTTGCAGCAATAATTAAAGAAACACCTTATACAGTAGATAAATTATTCTGGTTAATTGGTAGTGGCACTTTCTATGATTCAAA
>JAUXIJ010000106.1 GCA_030621085.1 Candidatus Cloacimonadota bacterium
CCCTTCATCTTTCTCAAAGCAGGCCATGTTAGTCAACATGGTAAAAGCTTTGAGTTACTCTATCGCCTTAAGTCTATCTTCAAAAATATCAATATATCTGTCTTTTGCATTATCTTTAAGATACGAATGATCTATGAATTCAATAACCATATCTCTTTTTATTACAAATTCATCCAAAAATCTTTCTACTCTAATTTTTTTTACCATAAAAAATTCGGCAAGTTTTAAAAAATCGATTTTTTTATAAAAGCCGTTTTTCTTAAAACTTTCTGTTTCAAAGTCTTTAAAAAGATCCAAAGCCATTCTATTTTCATTGGGAAAGTGAACTGAAGTATCTATCAGGTCATAGGCAGGAGAAAGCATAAAATCTCCTGATAAGGTTTCTATGAGTGAAAAATTTTTAAAGTGCGCATCACCATTACCAAATAAATAATTAAAAATTATCCGTAAGAACAGCTTTTCAATTTCAATTTTACTAGCAGCACAAAATCGTTTAACTATACTTCCAGCTTCCTGATAACTTCCATCATACCTGAAATTAATGCCAGCGGTTTCCGGTGTTTTACCGGAAAGCTGGCAGAAATCTTCCTGGCGTAGTTTTGAACCATTCTTACGGTCGAACCGTTTTGTAATATATGCCAATTCACCATCGGAAAAATGTATCAGTCCATTTTCAGCAGTCTTCATTTTAAAAACTTGTTTTGCGACCTGCATGGTAAGATGTTCATTAGCAGGAATTTCTTCAGTGAATTGTGGAACAGGGTTTACAGGAACAGGTTTAAGAATATACAAACCTTTAGTATCTGTTGGAATTAATTCATTATTTTCTATCTTCAATGAAATCTTATCCTGTACACCGGAAATTGAAAATTTATCTGCAAGTTTAGTTCGAATTCTTATGAACTCATTTTTATCAAAATTTAAAATTGGTTTAATATTTTTATTGCTATCAAATAAGTTACGTAAACATGCTGAACAGTAATTATGCTCTGCAATTTCCTTTAAGCATCCGAGACATTTACTCATTTATTTCCTCGATTGTAACAGAGCCGGTTGTATCATACTTAGCTGTTTTCAATAGTCTTTCAAAGTGATCATCAGGATCGATCTTTAATTTCCTGCATTGTATTTCCTTTGTTATTCCTTCTGCAAGAAGTCCAAAGAAAAAGGAAAACAGGTAATGGGATTTGAACTTCTTTTTCTTTTTTGGAAGAGTTAAACTTATGGATTTTGTATTTTCATCCTGCAGGAAATCATCATCATATACAAAGAAATATTCATTTCCTTTTTTCTCCAAGATCCCGGCAAATCTTCCTTTCTGATATACTCGTCCTTTTGCAGACATTATTCATTATCCTTCACTTTAATTTTTATATCTAAACCTAAAACATCAAGTATTCGCATTAGTAAAACGAAAGTCGGATTTCCTTTGCCTGATTCAATATCACTGATAGTGTGAAGTGCAACCCCAGATATCTCGGATAGATCAATCTGATTTATACCTAATTCATTACGTCTTTTTTTTAGTAATTGACCTAATTTCTTTCTATTCATTTATACCCCAATATTCATTTAAATGAAAATCAAGTGTATTTTTGTGATTCAGGATAAAGTTGGCAAGCTCTTTTTTCATTTTAATGAATATTTAGCTGAATTTCATCATAGAATCTTCCAATAAGTCTACATATTTTCAATCTAATGAACATCTACCTGTAAAAGCAGAAACTTCGATTTACATTATCCTTTTGTAACTCGATCTGGCAGATCGAGTTACGTCTCTTCCTGTCTTTCTCACTTTCCCTTTTGTTAAAAGGGAACTGCAAGGGATTCTGTTTTCTCCCTTTTCAAAGACAGAGCTTTGAGTTACATGTACCGCAAACATTCCGCCTTAGAAGATTGGGCGGACAAGCCCTGTTTGCGATTCTCAAAGACAGAGCTTTGAGTTACTTCATTTCCCTCTGCTCGACTGTGTCCGGCTTTTGACGGATAGGAGATGGTCGGGGTGAGGTCGATTACTCTACTCTGCTTTCTCATTCAATAACCTCAAATACTCCCTTATCAATTCCTGATACTCTTTAGGAAACTCTTTATAATCTTCGTTCAGAAGTGCTTTTTTCCTCATTTTGTCAAATTTTAATTTTATTTCTTCTGGAAGTTCCCAATCCTCGATATCGCTTAGTTCGGCTTTACGTTTCTTACTGAATTCCCTTTTGTGAATAGATTTCTGTGCATCCAGCAGACGGGAAAGGATACGTTCCTGTTTATCAATCATGTCCTGATCAATCCTACCTCGCTTAAGATCGTGAGCAATAGATTCCAGATCATCGATGATCTTATTCAAAGCGGAAGTCTGGTTTTGAGCATCCCGGTTACTTTGCAGTATCCGTTTCAGGTTCTCTGCCAACCGTTCTTCATCCCTGGCAAGTCTTTGCGCTTGGGCACGTGCTTCTTGACTCAAACCACCTTCCTGTGACATCTGCATCATAAGTTGCTGGGTCATCATGTTCATAGCGAGTTGCTGCTGACCCATCTGCTGAAGTGCCTGCATCAAACTCTGCATACCGCTGCCACCACCACCCTGTTGCATGTTACTTGAAGCCTGCATCAGATCGAATATCATCAGGTTTATTCCTTTCTGAATATCCTTCAAATAATCTTTGACTTTCCCCTTTTTGGCATCGTTAATATATTGAAAAAGTTCCCGGTAAGAAGAGGTAGTGTAATTAGTATCATATAAAAACTTAGGACCAACTGCCAGGATGATCATCGGGGTTTTGAACAGCTCTTTCAGAGTAAGGTTTATTCCTTCAAAGATAGCAATCTGATCGGGCAAAATAAGGAACGGATCATTAAGAAATTTATTTGAAGATTCTTCATGTAATTGAGAGAAGATAAGTAATCTTCTAATTGCTTTTTGAATATTATCTCCCATTTCCATCATAGAGCACGAAGACATCATCTGCTGCATCTGTTTCAATTTCTGCGTCATCTTCTGCATTTTCTGTTGAGCACTTTGCTGGCTTTGCTGTGCTTTTTGCATATCCCCTTTTTGCAGATTTTCCATGCTCTGCTCAAGATCAGACGAGAGACTGTCCTGCTGCATTTGTTCTCTCAATTCTTCCATTGCTTGCATCAGGTCGCTGTCTTTTTGTTCATCCATCAGGTCTTCTGCTTTATCAAGCTGCTCCTGCAGGCTGTCCAGCTTATCGGCAATGGTTTGCTGCTGCTCAGCCAGTTTCTGGTCGGAAGCTTCCTGGTTCTCTGTTTTTTCGTTTAGACTAGCTTGCATTTCTTCCATTTCTTCAGCTATTTCCAGCGCTTTCTGAATAGACTGCTCTTTCTTTATATCTTCCAAAAGCTGTATGGTCTGTTCCAGTTTCTCAGCAAAATCTTCCATGGAGAATTTGAAATCTTCCATAGCTTTATTCAGTACATCAGGATCGAGATTCTCAAGATTCTCACGTAACTTTTCCAGAGCTTCCTGCAGTTGTTCATTGGAAATATCTTCCATTAATTCGCGAATACGTTCCATCTTTTCCAGTGTTTCCTGGGAAAGGGCTTTATTGTCTTCAAATTTTTCCAACAAGTTCTGGAAATCATCTGCTACATTCTCTATATCCTTATTCAATTTATCCTGTTTTTCCAGGAATTTCTCGATCTCTTTTTTATCTTCCCAGTCCAGTTCTTCCTTCTTCATCAGTTCACGGCGTTTCTCTTCAAATTCTTTTTGCAGTTCCAAAGATTCTTCCAAAGTATTTTGCAGTATCTCAGATTTTTCTTTTTCTGCTTTCTCAATTTCACGATAGATCTCTTCTATAGAGGGAAAACGAGCAATATATTTCCGGGAACGGGCAATCTGTTTTTCTGGGGAATTATCAGATATCTCCACCCAATATGTCACTTTATCTCCCGGTATCAGAAACATTTGAGTTAAATCGAACATGTAATCCAGGTTTATGGAATTTCCCTGGAAAGTGGTCTGAATGCTGAGAGAATTTTCTTCTTCCAGGTTTACCGAATACAGCAATTTTAGATTCTGCAATCCGTAATCATCACTGGCAAATATTTTTAGTGGCAGGAGCATATTTTGAGTTATGAGTGTATCCTTCCCGGGCGAAACTATCTTTATCTCCGGCGGATCATCAGGAACAGCAGTGATATTCCTGATTATTTTACGGGAATTGTTACCCAGAACATCCACCAGGTTGAAATGATAATCCAAATTCTTAAGCACTTTAAATCCTGTATTAAAAGCTGATCTGCCAGTTCTTTCCATTTTTTTAAAAGTTCCATCTGAAAAAATGATGGAAGCCTTTTCAAGTGGATTATTTGCTTCAATATTCAAAGTAATCTCGGTATTTTTTAATGCCTTAATAGTGCCACTGCTATTGGGTTCGAAATCGGGTTTTAAGCTTGTGTAGGATGGGTAATCATAACGAATTCCAATATTCTTCACTATAGGAAGCTCATAAACTTTGATCCTGAAAGTATCTGAAACTGCATACGGAGTTTTGATAAAATATGAAAAAGAGAAATCCAGATTTTCAAATACTTTTTTATGATTGTGTATTCTCTCTTCACGCCAATTTTCATCTATCCGATAGAAAAATTTGTGTTCTACTTCCGGTTCGGGATTTAATACTTCGATAGATACTCTACTGTTCCGGGTTACCGAAAGATCTCCGGGCTGAACTTCCACAAACGTTTTATGCTGTGCCTGCGGTATTTTTCTCAGGGAAAAGAATTTATAAGATTCCGTAAACCTGACTGGATTGAGAAAAAACACAAAAAGAGAAACCGTAAAAATTATTACAAATATTTTCCATAGCGGATCAAGGATAGAAAGATCAGGTTTTATCTGCTGGGTTTCAGCCTTGCTATCTGCCACCGAAAAGATGCGTTCCAGTATATTCTTATCAGCTTGTTCGTTTATCAGCTCCAGAGCATTCTGATATGTATCTGCTTTGTCCCGATTAAATTCATCTAATTGTTTGGCTGCTTGGTATCGTGAGAGCATTGCTCTATTTGCCTGTAGAACAAAATAGATAAATATCAGGGCAAGAAATATCTTAATACTGAGCGCAAACAGGAAAAGGTCTCTCTGGTGATTCTGGTTTACAGAAAATACTACAAAGAACAGGTCATAAACAATTACAGTGAGCAGCATTGCCAGTAGAAAATACCTGACTCCAATAACTATATTCTGTTTTATTTGCAGCTTTCTAATTATCTTTTCAAATTTTCTCATAATTCCTTATTTACTTCTTGCCTTTCTCCTGTTCCCCTTGTCAAGTAGGAATAGTAAGAAGGTTTGGGCAAGAAATTTATTTTTGCATCAGTATCCGGTGTTATTATCACAGTTTACAATGTAAAAGGTCAGAAAGTTACTACATTAGTAGATAAGCATTTTGAAAATGGTTCACATACAGTGACCTGGAACGGTAAAGACAATAACAACAAAGCAGTTGCATCGGGAATTTATTTCTACAAGATCTCTACAGGTAAATCATCCGCAATGAAAAAGATGCTGCTTCTCAAGTAACGTAACGCAAACATCCCGCCCAATAGACTGGCGGGTAAACCTGTTTGCGAACAATCTCTCTACCCGTATTCATTCGAATGCGGGTAGAGACACTTTTTCTTGACATATTAATAATTGATTTAGAGATTTGATTAAATAATTTAAAAGGCAGGTTTTATGAGATTTCTTCTTTTCCTTTTTGCTTTCTACTTTTTACTTTTTGCTTTTTCAA
>JAUXIJ010000131.1 GCA_030621085.1 Candidatus Cloacimonadota bacterium
AACAACGCCTTCCGGCGAACGGTCAATACATTCGGCTACAATTATATCATGGAGTTTGGCACGAAGCGCAACATGAACTACCAACTGGTTAATCCGAGTTGCGCTTTGCAAGAGTTAGAGAAAAGTTTATTAAGCTCAGGAGTGTTTTCGACTGCTTTCGGGTCTTTCAAAATCGGATCCGCTGATTGACTTTCAGTGGCGTGGCAATACAAGGCAACAAATGAGGTTAGATCTCAAATTAAAAGGTTCATGGTTATTCAGCCTCTTTTATTCGCTGGTCCATAGCTAATTAAAATAATACCGTTTAATATTTTTCTGCGCAGGTCTTTCTTTCGATTCCGCTTAACGTTTCCGGTGTATGCGAAGTTTGCAGAGCAAAATTGGGCGGAAAGCGAAGCTCGCAGCCGTTTACGCCGTGTTATCTGAAGTCCAGAGTTGCTCTTTTAAACCCTTCCTATATCTTCTCAATGCTAATCTGTAACGTAATATTACGCATCTAATAATAGTGAATTGCCTCGTTCGTTATAGTCTTCTCAAATGCGGTGACCTGACGAAATTCTGCAAATCAACAAAGAAACTTAATAACGTAATATTCCTCTCACGTTCTCCCAAGATGTGATGATCAGAGAAAATGTGCTGGGTTTTTAATTCATCAGGGGAATAAATACGATCTTCATCTTCACTCCTTGTACCTGGAATATATGTTCCATGATCCTGTACAAAAGCTCTCCATCCATCGAATCCTTGATACTTTCCCAAATAAGTAGGATTGTCTGGAGGATTTATCACTATGATGATGCCATGAGTCCCTTCAGTTATCTGCTCGATGTTTTCAGTTATGGGGTCGTAACCGTTCCCAAATCGCCATAAAAGTTTAACTTCAACAGGTATATCAACCCCCCTTTTCACAATAATATAAATATCTGTTGTTCTACCTGTTGAGATCATTCGTTCTTTTTCGCTCCATTTTACGATCTCATCTTGGTCTGAGAGAGATTTTATACCCAGCTTTACAAGGTCCCTGAAATAGTCCTCTCTTATGTCCTTCTTTTGGACCTTCTTCTGGATGTCCTGTATTTCGCTGAATCCTTGTAAAATATTATCAATCTTTTGCCCAACATATACATATGAATTCACATAACCAGTTGGAGAATATGTGAATCTATCTGGCTCTACTAACTCGAAGTATCGCATACGTTCATTTATATTGTGGAATAATGCTAACAGCCCAAATCTTGGTTTTCTGATATAATTATTACCGTTAAGCCATTTACTATCTATGAACCCTTCTTTAGGAATTTTCTGCCTTATGATATCAATAATTTCCTCGTCTTCAGTTTCAAGTAGAATTGACGCCCATGTATGGCTATACTGATCCCAGTCACATGATCTTAATAAGAGCTTTAAGTCATCCCGAATATTGCTATACAAAGTGCTTAAATCGTATTCATTTGGGCATTTCTGATTGATATAATTGATTAATTCTAGTGACTTTGCTCTAATTTCATTAGAACGAGGAAAAAGCTCAAATTTTTGGCCACTTTTATTACATAGTTTCGTCAGAAAGAAGTGAAGTTCCTCAAGGGGGATTGGTTTATGGAGATTTACTAGAAAGCGAATCCCCTCTAAAAATGAAAATGCCGGAAGGGAATTCCGTTCGAATTTGCTAGAGTTTGCATGTTGGAAAAATGTTTCCCACTTCTCCTCAAAACGTTCTCCTTCAGAGTTCTTAAAATATTCATTTATATCTCTAACCCCTAACTCATGCAATATATTATTAAGTCTTATTGCTTCCCAACAATCGATCCACCACAGGAATTTTTGGTTGTGGTATATGTCTGGTCTATATTGGAGAAATCTTTCAAAATAATCGTCTCTACATGATAATAAACATAGGTCAATCAACGCCTGAATTCTATTATCATTTGAAAGTGGTAAATTATCTGTTCTTCTCCTAATATAGTCAAATGCTAAAATACTGTCAAGTGTGATAGTTTTACTTTTATGCCATAATTCTTCTTCGTCTTTTTTATGCCATAATTCTTCTTCGTCTTTATTGTGAATGAGATCTACATCAGTATAGTTTAACCAATCTCTCACAGTTTCTTTATATGTCCATCTCACAATACTACTAACCCCCTAAAGATATTGCTCTTAAAGATATGATCATTTTTAATTTTAAAGTTGAACTGTTCCCATGTATAGAGAAACAGATCAATCCTATATGGGATATTTGCTAACGTAAACTTAGCAAACTTAATGTTCTCCAAAGAGGGGTAATACGAAAATGATGAATCCACTAAGACAAGATCAATATCTGATTCATTAGGATCCCATTTATCTGAACTAAAGGAGCCAATAATGTGGGCCCTCTCGAATTTGGTATTCAAAATCCTTCTAAGTTCATGTACTATCTTCATCTTTTCATCTGATATTTGTTCGTTGCGCAAATACACCCACCAAAGCATAGCTTTTCCACTATATTACATATACAGATATTTATTATTTCCTAAACATGGCGGGTTTTCTTTCCTCTTTTATTACTCTGGATTTCAGATAACTTCGCTATACCCGAACCCACTCCGCATATCCACCCAATTAAGCGATATAACCGAACAAGGTTCGTATATACTTTTGTCGAGCACCATCTTCAAGCATCTTCCCCCTCCTCCGTCTGAGCCGAACTTTCAACCTTAGAAACTTTCACTTTCGAGGACCGTATCACCTTCGAGCCAAACGTATATCCTTTCTCAAACTCGTCCACAACTGTATCTTCCGGTAGCTCGTCATCCGTAACCGTCAACAGCACCTCGTGTTTATACGGATCGAACGTCTCACCTACGGCTTGTATCGGCTTTAACCCTTCTCTGCCCAGCACTTCCAGTAAATTCGTATATATCAACTCAAGTCC
>JAUXIJ010000138.1 GCA_030621085.1 Candidatus Cloacimonadota bacterium
CCATATCACTTTCCAAAGAGTCCCAAATAGAGTCAAGATTTCCCTTCAATTAAGATGCCTCCAGCTCATCAGGGTATAAACTATCAACGATATATTCAACTTCTCTCTGTTTTCCACTATCGGGAAAACTTATCACATAGCCAAATATCGGATATTCTGTATTGCCATATTCGACATCAGGTCTATTCTCCAGTTTTCCATGAACTGGATAAACCAATAATAAGCCTCGTTGAGGAGACCTGCATGCTCTAGTGTCTTTTGGTGTTTCTCTTCCTCTTTCAGTGATCCTATTTTTTAATTCTGAAAGTTCAGTATCAGTCAGATCAAGCTTTTCGTGGCCGCGGCTAAGAAGGGCTCTTCTAAATCCTATAAAAGGCTTCACTATAAATGCCGTCCTTTCTGTTAATGTAAGAAAATCGTTAATGCCTTTAATTTTAATACGGATTTTTTTTCCACCTTGTTTGGAAAGGATAATAACTGTCCAGTCAGTTAGCTCGCCTTCAAGATTTAATCTTTCAATATACTTAATAAAATTGGAGGGGTTACAGGTGATATTTTTTTCATGTGTATGGTAGTTAGTTAAAAAAGTTTTAATATCCTCAGGATTAACATGATTGAAGCTGTAACCTACTTCTATTTTCTCATACCCATAGTCCTTAACGAGATTTTCTACAGCATAAAAATTGTTTCTAATTTTATCTGTTTTATTATCAATAACGAAAGTTTGTGCCATAAATCCATTAAAGGTAACTCGCATTCGTGTTCCGTTTCTCATTTTATTCAAAGACGTAACGGAAAGGACTCCCGGATGGGTCCTGATCTTCAATCCATATCTTTCAGGGTTTTCACCATTTTCCACCATATAATCAAATTCTCTTCTTAATTCAAGACTTGCTAAAGCAATGTGCCTGTACCAAGATATCAGTTCTTCAGTGGTATAAATCCTGCAAAGATCAACATATTCCTCTCGAAATCCAAACCATCTGCCCATCTGCATTAAGGTATCATACATTCTTGAACTTCTAAGGAAATAGCTTACTGTTAATCCTTCAAGAGTAAGACCTCTCGATAACTTATCCCCACCTATTGCAATAATATTGATTCCCGTACCAGCATAAGTCTTGTATTCAAGAATATCCCCTGCTCGCCCATTGATTTCTTTGATTTGCATTTTTTCTATTGAAGGAAGGATTTCTGTTCGGATATCATTCCAATCGTGAATTATTCCCAAATCGCCCATTTGAGAAGAGGTATTTGTAAAATCTTGTTCCCACAATCTTTTCAATTTATTCCAGATATTATCTGATGAATATCCGTCACCATATCTAAGACGGTTTTCTATGGTGGATATCTCACCGCTAACCAATTCACTGATTTGTCTCTGGACGTTAGTAAATCTTGACACATGGATTAGCATTGAATTATGTTGATTTTTTTGTCCTCTTATCCTTCGAGCGGCACAGCACAAAATAAATATTTTTATGGATTCCGTTATTGATTCGGGCAATTCGGTAATTTCAAGAGTTTTTTTGTGTCTATCGGGAATAATATCATAAAAATCGTCTACAATCCTGTAAAGCGGATACCCGGATAAACTCTCAACACCAATATCTGGATCCTCATCAATTCCAAATACCTTTTCGGGACCAACGTAATTATTGGGCTTTGGTAGATTAATAATAAAATCACGCGGGAATAAATCCTGCCCTATTTCTTTGTGTTCTCCGTGTCGGTGAATAAGTATTGTCGCAAATGGAGTTGCGGTATATCCAACATATGCTTTTTGCTCAAAGAGGTTCAAAAAATCCCTTATCCCGCGATTAATTGCTGTGGGATCATATTCATCTATTGGATTACCGTCTTCATCTCGTGGAATAACATTCGTATTTATTGATGCGTTATCACATTCATCATCGATTACAAGTAAAGGGATATTCCTGATTTTGTCATGTCCATATTGTATTCCCATCCGACTTGCCCAATTTATTAGATTGTTGATAATGCTCTTGTTTTTCTTTACGATAAGTATTGTTGAATCTTGACTGGCTGGATTTACACCCGTTTTATTTGCATGAGTCCGTGAAAAATCCCCTTTTTCGTTACTGGTTGTTACATAGTGAACTACAGGATGCGTTGCTATTTTTCCAACTCCTATTCGGTTACTGGTCCGATAATTTTTTTCATCTTTACCCGAATCAAATCCAATAAAATCATCATCGAGTCTCTGCTGTGTCTGGCTACGGAGACTGTTATGTAAACCTGCAAAAACAACAATTACCTTGTAGCCTGCATCTGCGGCTTTGCAGATAAGTCCGGTATAATTTGCGGTTTTTCCGGACTGAACATCACCAACAACCAAGCCTCGGCGATCCCAAGTTCCCGGTCTTTTCGGATTGTCCAATCTCATAATAATTTTCGTAGTCATTTCACCAATTGTGTCAATTACCTTTGGTGGCCAGCCTTTTTGCATAAGATTTTGTTTGTAATTTTTCCAGAATTTCCATTCAATTTGCCTATCTTCCTCAATAGGTTGTCCT
>JAUXIJ010000098.1 GCA_030621085.1 Candidatus Cloacimonadota bacterium
ATCGGCAACCCGTGACTTTGATTTGTTCGTCTTTTATCATCTTACTAATCGCATCAGGATATTGAGGATACTCAAATCCAATGCTCATGGCAAGATGACGTGGCACGCCGCCGTTAAACAAAGGCAATTTATGATACCAAAAGACATTCACGGTTTAAGAAAGGATATAGTCTTTAAGGCTAAATCAAAGGGTCACAATTTTGTATTCCATAGTACATGGGGACTTTTTAGTCCAAAGGAAATTGATAAAGGCTCGCTTATGCTTATCAATCAGGTTGATATTAAACCTACTGATTTCACGCTTGAGATGGGTTGTGGTTATGGACCAATCGGGCTCGCTATTGCAAAGATGTCTCCGCAAGGCAAAGTTCATATGATTGATAAGGATTTTGTTGCTGTAGATTTTGCAAAGAAAAATGCGTTGCTAAATGGAATACAAAATTGTGACATCTATTTAAGTAATGCTTTTAGTAATGTCCCCGCTATAGAATTTGATAATATAGTATCTAATCTTCCTGCAAAAGTTGGTAAGGAACTTCTATTTTTAATTCTAAATGATGCTAAAAATCATTTGAAAAAGGGTGGCAAATTCTATGTTGTTGTCATAGCTGGTCTAAAAGATTATATAAAACGGAATTTCAAGGAAGTTTTTGGTAATTATGAAAAATTGAAACAAGGTAAAACGTATATGGTCGCTGTTGCCATTAAAGAATAATAGAGATAAATCAAAGGAGCAGTACATCGCTTAACAATGCTGTCCACGAAAGGATTCGTGGTACAGATAGAACATGACAATGTATTTATATTTTCTTCTCTTTATCTTTAATAATAGGTTTAACTTTCTGCAGTATAATCAAAAAAAATATTTGAGCCGGAATGAATCCAATAATAAGTGCTATATATGGAGATCCGATATAATCTCTAATAATGAAAAATATAGAAAACATGATAATTCCACTAATTAAACTGTAAAGTCTAATAATTTGGCGCCATTTGATTCTTGTTTTACAGTTTGAACAAGTATAAACTATTGGTGGAAAACTAAAGTAATTCCAGAAAAATGATACTTTCTGTCCACAAACAGGACATTTTAACCGCTTAAAACCCATCAATCCTCCTACACATAACTTAATTTTATATAATATAATCTTAGTATTTATAAAAACCATTTTTTTCGAGTCGTCACAAGAAGTTCGTTCAATCGTCTCGGTTGAATGAAATAGTAAAGAATGATCGTCTCGATCATAATAATGGAATTATAAAATCACACCGGGACGGTGTTCAATAAAACTACAAGGTCTCGGATTTACCTCGACTTGTCGTCCCTTACGAGTCGAAACTAACGTTTTCGAGTCGAGAGGAACAGAGCGACGTCGACTCGAGATAATTGCCTAATGTGTCTCGACTCGTCGTGCCTTACGAGTCGAAACTAAATTGTTTTTCCATACATTGCGCAAAGCCGTCTTCCTGGTTGCTGGCAATAACCTGGTATTTTTCTTTCATTTCCTGCGGAGAGTTTGCCACCACACGGCTGTGTGCTGTCCAATCCAGCAGATCTATATCGTTAAAGTCATTTCCGATTCCCAAAGTATGCTTCTGATTAATTCCCAATCTTTCACACAGCCATCGGGCAGAATGCCCTTTGGAAACGTTTTTGGGAAAAACTTCCAACCAGATAGACTCATGATCCAGCGGTGAAGTAGCTCGGATGACTTTCAGAAAATCTATCTCTTTTTTTATTTCTTCAAATATTGCGTTTCCGTGTGGTGGCAATATGCAAACGAACTGACTGGCTTTTTGTGGTGGTTCTTCCAGTGGAACAGCATAAGGTTTATACATAATAATGCGTTTTTCAAAATCGAAATTTTTCACCTTTTTTCTGGCATAACAGAATTTATGATTATCTGGAATTGGGTCATGTATCATAAAATCTACATTGTAAGCCAGCAGAATGCTCATTGTTCGAAAAATCTCCCACGCTTCCAGATGGTTTTCATATATAACTTTCTGAGATTTCCACTCCATAATCCCACAACCGGAAGAGAACATTAAATAATCAAATGGGAGGTCAACGCTCAGCACTTTCCGGGTAGAAAAGATATTCCTGCCGGTAGCAATAACAGTAATGATTCCTTTTTCTTCCAGGTTTCTTAGTGCTGCCAGATTTCTTTCAGAAATTGTATTATCATCCCTCAGAAGAGTTCTGTCCAGATCGGTGTATACTATCTTTATCTTTTCTTTTTTCATTTCAATATTTCGATTACCTTGACAGAAATATACGTCAAGAAGTTTAAATTTGCTGGGAGATATTTTGTATTTAATAAAAAATGTAGTCATTCCTATTTCAAAGAAAATTGATTTGAAATATCATATTTCTAAAAAATTGAAACTCCCCTTAAATTCGATTAATAACATCAAAATAATCCGACGCTCAATCGATGCCAGGAAGAAAAATAATTTAAAATTCAATTATACAGTTTTAACTGAACTTCCTGCAAAATATTTAAGAAATTCTGATGTGCTTGAATACAAAAATCCAGAACCATATATCCAAACTCAACGAAAATTATCGAGTAAAAATCCTTACATCATCGGAGCTGGTCCAGCAGGTTTGTTTGCAGCGCTTTCTCTAGTGGAAAAAGGGTTCCAGCCATTTATCTTTGAGCGTGGAGATAAGATCGAAAACAGAGTAAAAAAAGTTTCCGATTTTTGGAAAAACGGTGTTCTCGATGAAGAGAGTAACGTACAATTCGGTGAAGGTGGTGCCGGTACATTTTCCGATGGAAAACTCACTTCCCGCAAAAGTGATTTTTATGCAAATCAAGTTGCAAAATACCTGATAAAATTCGGAGCTGATCAGAAAATTTCCTATGAAGCTCTTCCCCATCTGGGAACCGACGGTCTGCGTAAAATCGTCTTGAATATCCGTAGATTCCTGGAAGACAAGGGCTGCAAATTCTTCTGGCGAAGTAAGCTTGAAAACCTGAACATTGAAAATTATCAAATCACATCTGTTCGTATTAATGGGAAAGAATACAAACCGGAAATCGTAATTCTGGCAATTGGTAATTCAGCTCGTGATACTTTTGAGATGCTTTCCCAACAAACGGAAATGGAAAGCAAACCATTTGCAGTTGGTTTTCGCATCGAGCATTCTCAGGATTTCATTAATGAAATATTCTATGGAGATAAAAATGATTTCAGCATAACAGGTCCTGCTACTTATAGGCTCACAGCACAAGATGGGAAAAGAGGGATCTACAGCTTCTGCATGTGCCCGGGTGGATTTGTAATCCCTGCATCTTCTGAGAAAGGTGGATTAGTTCTGAATGGAATGAGCTTCCAAAAAAGAAACAATGAATTTGCCAACAGCGCAATCGTGGTTACAGTGAGTGAAGTAGATTATGGGCAAGGAATTTTAGCAGGAATGGAATTTCAAAGAAAGATCGAAAATAAATGCTTCAAATCAGATCATCCCTACTTTGCTCCTGCTCAGAAAGCACTGAATTTCATGAATAATAAAACTAACGATTCAATCCCAAAGACAAGCTATTTACCAGGAATATTTTCCAGTGATTTAAATAGCATTTTACCATCAAATATCACAAAAGCATTGAAAGTGGGTTTGAATTCCTTTGAAAAGAGAATTCCCGGATTTATCGAAAAAGGAATTTTACTTGCTCCTGAAACACGAACATCGTCACCGATGCGTATATTAAGAAATAAAGTGACCTTCGAGTCTGTAAAGCTTTCCAACCTCTACCCTATCGGAGAGGGTTCCGGTTACGCTGGCGGCATTATGAGCAGCGCTGCAGATGGTTATAAATTAGGAAAAATATTTAAATATAAGGAGAGTAACAAATGAAAAAGCTACTATTTTTTGTATTAATGATAGCTATTGCTTTTGGTACATTATTAGCACAGTGGAGCAGCGATCCTGCCCAGAACAATGCAATTTGCGATCTGGGTGGTGAACAGGCTATCCCAAAAGTAGTCAACGGACCAACCGGTGATACATATTTTGGCTGGTTTTCCAATGATTCTGGTAATTATGATGTCCGCCTACAAAGGCTTGATTCTTCTGGTAATGAATTGTGGGATCACAATGGAATTCTCATCAGTGATAATCCTGCCATGACCTGGCTAACCGATTGGGATATGATCGTAGATGCAGATAATCATGCAATTCTCACATTTCAGGATATCAGGAACGCTGGTAATAACAATATTTATGCATATAGAATTACACCGGATGGATCTTTTATATGGGGAGATGACGGATTGGAACTTTCCAACAGTACTTCTTTTGATGTATCCCCAAAAGTAACTATAACATCGAGTGGTAATACCGTTATTACCTGGCAGGCAGATGATGTAGTTATCATGCAGAAAATAGCTCCTGATGGAACTTTGCTATGGGGAGCAAATGGCGTCACTTTAAGTTGTGCAAATACCTATTCATGGCCACAGCCTTTGGCAATAGATAACGATGAGATATTACTTAAGTTCTTTGAGGATTCAGGCCCACCCTATTCGCCTACCCGTCATGTGCTGATGCAAAGATTTAATACTGATGGAAATGCAATCTGGGCAGGAAATACAGTTGTTTCCAATGCTGGTGGAATCTCCGCCTGGAATCAGGTTTTTTCTATAGTTAGTGATGAAAATAATGGCTGCTTTATTGCCTGGCATGATGACCGGGATAACGATATGGATGCCAGCAGTTTTATTCAGCATGTGAACTCCGATGGAACCGTGGAATTCACTGTAAATGGTGTGGAGCTTTCAATAGAGGGTAATCGTGAAAAATTCTACCCTGAGATCGCCTTTAATCCTGCAACAAATGAACTTTATGTCTATTGGTTTGAAACCGATAGCGATCAGAACAATTATGGAATTTCCGGTCAAAAACTTGATGAAAGCGGTAACAGGTTATGGACCGATAATGGTAATACAATAATCGATGTATCATCGCTTTACGTGCTTCCTTTCGCTGTACGACAGGCTAATGATGACGTGATAATTCTTTATGATGAAGGAATTAATGCTGTGGATTCCTATACAAAAGCTATGCGTCTTGATGCGGATGGTAACTTTGTGTGGACAGGAAATTCTGTAACCATGTGCTCAGTAGCATCCGAAAAAGTTCACAGTGAAGCCAGTCAATTTGGTAATTACCAGATAATTGCAGCATGGGAAGATGATCGCAATGGACCAAAGGATATTTATGCTCAGAATATCACCTTTGAAGGTTTGCTGGGAGTAAGTGATTTAGGAATACTTGAAGGAACCGTTACCGAATTTGGAAGCGGAGCTCCCATAGAAGGTGCCACAGTTTCAATTACAGGAACAGGTCTCAGTGCTACAACCCTGGCAAATGGAACTTATTCAATTTCAGACGTATTGCCGGGAGATTACGACATTACCTGCGAAGCTCCATTATATCTGGATGCTGATGAATTAGGTTATACAATTGTCGAAGGGCTTAATACTCTTGATTTCTCTTTGCTCTGGTCTGAAATTGCTGTTGATGTTACCGAGCTTATATGCTACCTGCCTCCAAATACAACAGGAACCCAGTCCTTTATGATCTTCAATGATGGACCGGGTGACCTTGAATATAACATCACTGTCGAATATACGGATGAAGTTACCTCAAGAACTTTTACACCAGTTAGTACCAGTGTAATATCTAGGAATAAAGAAATTAGTGAATCCGACCTGGAATACTCCCCGATGGAAACTCATGTTTCCGGAAACTTAACAGATGAGATATGGGATGTTCAGGGTTCTTTCCGTCCGATAGATGCTTCAGGTGGTGTTGTTTCACAGGCAGGTATGGAATTTGACGGAACTTATTTCTACTGCCCGGTCTGGAATAGTGCCGATATCTGCAAATATGATATCGATGGCAACTTTATTGAAGCCTTCCAGATACCCGGCGTTTCAGGAACACGCGACCTTGCCTATGATGGACAGTATATGTATGGTGGATCGTCCGGTTCTGCTATATATTACTGGGATCCCGTTACATACGCACTGATCACAACTATCAATTCTACTCAAGGTCTTTATAGAGCTATTGCTTATGATAGTGATAATGATGGTTTCCTTGGTAATAACTGGAGCGGTGATATAGTTTGTACAGGTCGTGACGGTTCTACTCTCTACATTATTCCGGATACCGGTATTGCATCTGTCTATGGCATGGCTTATGATAATGTAAGTGCTGGGGGACCATATCTATGGTTATTCTCTCAAGCAGGCAGCGGTGCTGAGATCTACCAGGTTGATATTGCCAGCGGCTTGCCAACCGGTGTAATGCACGATGTTCTTGCCGATTTCCCCAGCGCAGGAATCGCAGGTGGTCTTTGGACTAGTCCCGATTATGTAATCGGCACACTTACAATAGGTGGCCTTGTTCAAGGTGAAGACGCCTTTATGTATGAATTAGCAATAAACGGAACCGAAAACTGGCTTGGGGAGTTCAGTAATGCTTCCGGAACAGTTCCTGGCAATGGTGGAACTATTGTAGTTCAAGTTACCTTTAATTCAGCAGGTCTTAATGTTGGTGATGTGCTTACAGCAAATATACTGATCCATAATAATTCCAATTACGGTGGTGATTATGTTATTCCTGTAACTCTGCATGTTATCAGTGTAAGTACGGAAGAAGATCCTCCGGTATTAGATACAAAACTGGGTGGCAATTATCCTAACCCGTTCAATCCTACTACAACAATCTCTTTTTCGACCACAGAGAACACTGAGAACACGGAATTAACTATCTATAACTTGAAAGGACAGAAAGTGAAAAAACTAGTAGATGAAATTCTTCCAGCAGGAAATCATACAATTCTATGGAATGGCAAAGATGAAAACGGTAAACCTGTTTCCAGTGGAATCTATTTCTACAAAATGGACTCAGGTAAATATTCTTCAACCATGAAAACCATTTTTTTCCTCTCGCAGGGCACAATACTATTGTTTGATTCCTT
>JAUXIJ010000108.1 GCA_030621085.1 Candidatus Cloacimonadota bacterium
AATCGGCAACCCGTGACTTTGATTTGTTCGTCTTTTATCATCTTACTAATCGCATCAGGATATTGAGGATACTCAAATCCAATGCTCATGGCAAGATGACGTGGCACGCCGCCGTTATACACCATAAAAAAGCAAAAGAGGAGCAGCCTATGATTGTGGGGAAATGGTTCTCGCATATTAAGTTGAATACTTGATAACTATCTATGAAGTAATATTTACAAAAAAAAAATTAAAAATGGAGTTTACTATGTTTACTGAAAAAAAGAAGTTAGTTTTAATCATAATGGTAACTTTCATTATGATTTCAAGTTCATTTGTACTCTATGCAGATTGTGATATGTTTGGAATGCTCTCAACATACGGATATGAGATACATGAATTGCAGACGGTTACTGGTTTCGGCGATAATGATCCACATGATTATATTTGGGATACCAATTCTTTTTTGTATTCTCAAATAGGACAAAACGAGAATGGGTATGGAATAATTTACTATAATAATGGAGTCGATTCAATTCAAGAACTAGATTTGACAGATCCAAATAATCAAGTTTTCAGAAGTGAAGCTGAACCACCCTATTATATTCCTGATTATACAGCACATGATGAAGCAAAGGCTCACATATACAACCAACCTCCATATGAGCAGAACGCAACAATTGTATTAGGTCATGCAAGACAAGCTAGTGGTGGAAATAGCGATATTGCTGATCCACATCCTTTTGTTTGGGATTATGAATTAGTTTCAGATCCAGATGTACCTTGTTATACTTTTAAGCATAATGGAACCATCAGATCACCATATATAGAACAATTAGACGGAATGATAGAAGGTCTATTCCCAACGTGGTTCACAGAAATGGGATTTTTCTATAAAACAGAACAAATTGGAAATCATCAAATTGTAGACACAGAGAGATATTTTCACTGGATTGTAGCTAATATCAAATATTGTGATGGAAATGTCTTGTTAGGTTTACATAATGCAGTAAAGGAAATTATATTATGGAATAATTGCGAGAAAAATTTCGTATTTTCAGATGGTAATGCTTTATATGCTTTCAGGGATTATGGTAGTTCGTCTCAGTATGATTATTATCTTGGTTACTATGATGGATTAGAAGAAGATGATAACCCTTTCAGAGCAGTAAGAACTGATTATTATGAAGATCCTACTGGATTAGAAACTATATCCTTAGATGAACTTGTTTATATACCCCGACAAGGTGATATAATTAGGTATAAATTTTTTAATTTGACTAATAATGAAATAAGCGGGATTGTATCTGGAACATGGAATTCAATTTATCCATATTATGTTATTGGAGATGTAACAGTGAATGATGAACTTACAATCGAATCGGGTGTTGAAGTATTCTTTCTTGATGAATGTGAATTTACTATAAACGGGCAGGTTAATCTTATGAATGGCTCTGAATTTAATCTTTCGCATGCTTCTTCTGTTAACATAAATGGTTCAGATGCCGAACTCTTCCTCGACTGGGGCAGTACTATCACCGGTTTCACACCTACAACATATGTTGAAGAAGAGGCTATCCATGGTGATCGTATCATCGCTAAAAATGGTGGGTTAATTACGACAAGCGATGATTATCAAAATCCAGGAACTGAGATTATTATCAGATCCAGTTCTGGAATTCAATGGGAAGGAATATCTATCCAAAATCCATCGGATAATGCAGATTACTGGTTTGTGAATTGTGATATTTCCGGTATTCGTAAACTCTCAATTGAAATGATCGATGAATCACCAAATATAGCCAATCTGAACCTTTACTTAACCGATTTCACAGATGCCGGACAAATTGTGGCACGTCATGGGCATAATTTATCGATTACGGGTGAAGATGCTTCGACTCCCTGCAACATCAGTAATAACTATCAAACTCCAATTGTAGCCTATGACTCTCCTGTGTATATACAATATGCACTCATTGAAGAAAACGGACGTGATGAAAACGGAGGATTACTGAATACTTATTGTGACGGGGTTCATTTAAACTATTCTGCAAGTTTAGGATCAGAGATATTGAATACAATAATTCAGGGAAACACAGGATGCGGCATAGAAACTTACGGTCAGGATGTAAATATTGATAATAATACCATCCAATTAAATGAACAACACGGATTACTTACAAAAGCTGGTACTTTTGAATATTTACATAATACTACTATTCTCAATAATCTTTATGCCGAATATGTAAGTGTACAGAATTCTTACAACTGGGCAGATGAAGATAACACTATTGAAGATACAGATGGAAACGCCGGTGGTAATGATCAGTACATTCTTATGGCATATCAGTGGGATGGCATCGAACATTCGATAGATGTGAGAGGAAATACAATAAATCACGAAAACAATGAGCACAGGTTTTTCCCTGAATATGCAGCATTTCGCTTCGATACAGGCGAAATACCACCGGAAAGAGAAATGCTCTATTCTGCTCTCGATGAAATGAAAAACGAAAATTATACTGCTTCTGAAACGATCTTCCAGCAAATTATAACAATATATCCAAATACTAACGAAGCTGCCACTTCCATCAGAGGATTGTTATTTATCGAGAATTATACTGATCAAGATTATGTTGCTCTTCGCTCTTACATTGATAATATCCAGATAGGTGAGGATACTTCTCTTTTTAAAGCAAAAGAAGATGTAAAAACAAAATCCTACATGAAAGATATGGACTATCTAACAGCAATAGATCGTCTGGAAACTATCATTAATAATTCTCAAATACCGGATGATGTTGTAATGGCGATGATCGATGAAGGTTATTGTTATATGGAACTTGCTGAAGGTGGTGATGGGGGCTTACCTGTTAATTGTACTGTAAAAACTGCAACTTTCGATGATTACCAAGCTAAGGTTAGAGAGCTGGAATCTCAGTTCTCATTCTACTTGGAAGAAGACTATCAAAACACTACACCAATTGCAGGAAATATTCTTTCTCTAACCAACTTCCCCAATCCGTTCAACCCTACTACTACAATATCTTTCGACCTTGCTTCGGAATCCGATGTTTCCATTATCGTTTACAATGTTAAAGGTCAAAAAGTGAAACAATTAATGAATGAACATCTTTCAATTGGTCAGCATTCTATTGAGTGGGATGGTAAAGACAGCAACAATAAATCAATTGCATCGGGAATTTATTTCTACAAAATTTCTGCAGGGAAATCAACATCCATGAAAAAAATGCTGCTTCTCAAATAACCTTGCGAATGGGTTTCAGACATCTTGTTTTTCTTGACCTTCGCAATGGTTAAATAGACATTTGTCTCATCTCGTAAAAGCCCCTCTCTTGTTTTGAAGAGAGGGGTTGGGGTGAGTTCAGGTGAGGTGAGGTAATTATGAAAAATAAAATTGTATCTTTGATCTTTATTCTTTTCATTTCAAATTTCACATTTCTAATTTTTCATTCTTCTATTGCATATGCAATTGAAGTAGGCGGTCACCTCACGGAAGATACAACTTGGAGTCCGAACAACAATCCCTATCACGTAATCGATGATATTTATGTTGATAATAATATAACACTTACAATCTTGCCCGGAACTATTGTTAAATTCAATGCTGCTCCGCTTGTTAACGAGAATTCGATCAATGATTATTTTGTTCATTATAATGGCTCAAATGTCGCCAAGATGCTTTGGGTCGATGGAAAGGTTATTGCTAATGGAACAGAAGAAGAGCCGATCACATTTACGCGATTCCAGGATTCATTATATTATCATTGGGGTATTATTTATCTACGAGAAGAAGCTGATTTAAGTAGTTTCAAATATTGTTATTTTAAGAATTCTGCATTAATGTTGATAGTTTTAGGCATAATTCCACGAGGTGCAATAAGTATTTACAATGAAGGAGCAATTGTTGAAAATTGTAATTTCATAGATAATCTATGTGGTGTATTTATTGATAAACCTGTAGGAAGATTAGAAGTAAATTATAACAATTTTTATAATATAGATAATATTTGTCCTAACTATATCTGGTATGTAGCAGGTGGTATCAAGCTCGCAACTAGTCCCACAGGATACTCTAATCCTGTATTAATAGCCGGAAATTCTTTTTTAAAAACAGATGTATCATGGGGACATGTTACCATAAGCAATAATACTCCTACTTATGTAGTAGATAATTATTTTCTTGGTGAAAACGGAATTCATGCGAATATGGAATCGGATTTTGGCTCATACATCTATAATAATGAATTCATAAACTGTGATGGCAATGGCGGTGCTGTTTTTGGTGGTGAAGAAAATAATGCTCTTTACATAAAAAAGAACAATTTCATCGGCGGATATGATGGAATTGCAATTGATGATGCTTATGTAGAAATAAGTGTTAATTATTTTGAGGGATGTGATATTTATACTGAATTTGCAACAGGAAAGATATACAGTAATGTTACGAATAATGGAGAAATCTGGTCTCCTGGTGAAATTGAAGTTTATAATAATATCTGTTCCAATAATGACGGATATGGATTAAAAGTGGGTTATAATCCATATTGTGTAAATAATATTTCAATTAATAATGAATATGATATTTGGAGTGCAACTGTTTCTTATGAGAATTCAATAATTATTGGTAATGATGAATTGACCCAATATTATATAAATGGCAACCCAATATTCCGTAACTGTATAATTGACTTCCCATTAGAAGAACCATTAATTGACGGTGGCGGCAACATCTGGGTAGATTCTCTGCAGGTGCAAACGCTTTTCGAGGACATTACCAACGGAGATTTCCATCTTATCGAAGGCAGCCTGGCAATAGATGCGGGTTTCGATACTCTTGGTTATTATTATCCATTCGATATAGATTACAATCACAGAGTGTGGGACGGAGATAATAATGGAACTGCAATAATCGATATTGGTCCTTACGAATTCGGTTCACCAACTTATGGTGGTATTGAGGGTTATACCTACAATCCATTAACAAATGAACCTGTGGATTATGTTCTGCTAAAAATCAACGATCAACCAGGTGAATTCACTTTCTCAGACAGCATTGGTAATTTTGAATATAAACTTCCTGCCGGTATTTACGATATTTATGCTGAACGAGTATTTTACGAGGATGTAATTGAATATCAGGTCGAGGTGATTGATGATCAGTTTACTCAAATTGCAATTCCAATGTTTGAGATGGTTGATGTTGAAGAAAATACAATTCCTAATTTCTCATCCCAAATTTCTAATCTGACGAATTACCCTAATCCGTTTAATCCTACTACAACAATCAGTTTCTCCTTACCGGAAAATGGTAATGTGGAATTATCAATCTATAATGTAAAAGGACAGAAAGTAACAACGTTGATCAATGAACAAATGCAAAGCGGAAAACATACTGCAATCTGGTCTGGTTTAGATTCTAATAATAAATCTGTAAGTTCCGGTATTTATCTTTATAAAATCAAGGCTGGTAATCAAGAATCTGCAAAACGTATGCTTTTGTTGAAATAGAAGTTTAAAGATTATGGTGTATAACGGCGGCGTGCCCCTATTAAAAGACTCGCAACCGTATCGAAGCGGAACATCGTTTAACACTACGTCCACGGGAACTTACAAATCGGCAACCCGTGACTTTGATTTGTTCGTCTTT
>JAUXIJ010000014.1 GCA_030621085.1 Candidatus Cloacimonadota bacterium
ATCGGCAACCCGTGACTTTGATTTGTTCGTCTTTTATCATCTTACTAATCGCATCAGGATATTGAGAATACTCAAATCCAATGCTCATGGCAAGATGACGTGGCACGCCGCCGTTAGGCGATTAAATAAAAATAAAGGAGATAATTATGGCAATTATAACTTGTCCAGTTTGTAAAAAACAAGGAATGACAGCTGCAATAAATCCAGAAGGTGCAGATAAATCTGTTGTTTATTGCAAAATTTGTGGAGATTTTGAAATTTCTGGTACAGCTGATTTAGTTTTATCAACTAAGCCTGCAAATCCTAGACTATCATATTCTTTAAGAAAAAGATTTGAAAACGGTGCAACAAATCGAATTAATTCTACAAATATTGAAGAAATTATTAATTCCGTTAAATTTCCTGAAACAATTCCTGAGAAAGTTAATGAGATAATTAGTTTTTTATACAAAAATCAAAGTTCAGGCGGATATGCAATTTCAGATAAAGAAATCTACATTTTTGGAATTAATGATGATGAATTAGAACTTGTAATGAAATATGCAGAAGGGAAAGGACTATTAACAATTGCTCCTAAGTTTGCTTCAGGAGGTGGACTGTTTTCATTAGAAGCAAATGGTATCGACTTAGCAGAAGAGTTGTTAAAAAGAAATATTGTAGGATCCCAAGCCTTTGTAGCTATGTGGTTTGACGAATCAATGGAAAATGCATTTTCTCAAGGTATAGAACCTGCACTAAAAGAAACAGGCTATAAAGTAATTAGGATTGATAAAAAAGAATTTATAGGTGATATTAATGAAGAAATTCAAAAAGAGATAAAACAAAGCAAAATATTGATAGCAGATTATACTGGCAACCGAGGTGGTGTTTATTATGAAGCTGGTTTCGCAAAAGCATTAAACAAGCCTGTTGTTAGTTGTTGCAAAGAAGATATTTTAAAAGAATTACATTTTGACGTAAAACATTTAAATCAAATCGTTTGGACTTCTCCTGAAGATTTGAAAAATAAATTAATCAAACGTATTAATGGTTGTGGTTTGAACATTGACTAATAAATCGCCTAACAAAAGCACCTGCGGTTCAGTTTCGTGGTTTGTTTCGTCTGAATCGTTCCGATTCAAACTTTGGTTGGTTTGTCTGGGCGGAATCTTTCGATTCCGCAGCGTGCTCAAACATTATACGCAATATGTGCTCCTAAATAAAGCTTGAAATGAATATTAAAAAGGAGAAAAAATGGGAAAAGAAATTTCATTATTTTCTGGTTACTCTCAAAAAGAGAATAGAACCACTAATTATACAATGTTATTGTTAAATCTAATTTATGAAGAAAATCCTAAATACTTAGCACAATTATTTACTTTAATGTTTAATGAAAATATTGGTGGTTTAGTTGGTGTTAAGTTTATGCAACAAGTAAAAAAAGGAAATAGCATCCCTGATGGTTTAATTAGCCAACCTTCTTTTAGTATCTTTATCGAGACAAAAAATTTTGACTGGTTTTATAATAAACAATTAAAAAATCATCTGAAATCAATTTCTAAAGAAAATGAAAACCAAAAAATCCTAATTGCTTTAGGTAATTTTGAAGCACAGGATGATAATAGATTTTCAAAAATAATAAAAACTTGTGAACAAAATTATAATAATAAGATATTATTTAAGGCTCTGACTTTCGAAAATCTAATTAAGTTAATAAAGGAACTTTTTTTACCGAAAAACTTGGAAGATACTGTTTTGGATTATGAAAATTATTTAAATGAAGAAAATTTGTTACCAATTTGGAAAGACTTACTTGATGTAGTAAATTGTAGTACAAGTTACAATGATATTTCAAATAATCAAGTATATTTATGCCCTGCGAAAGGAGGAGCATATAATCATACAAGGTGTAAATATTTTGGAATATATAATGACAAAAAAGTATCGAAAATATCTAAAATTAAAGCAGTAATAGATTTAGTAGATACTGAGGAAAGAACAATTAAGTGGAATAACACAAACGAATCTAGTAAAAATATAATTGATACTACATTACAAAAAGTGACAAATCTAAGAATTAATTATCCTGTTAGAGTTTTTTTACTTGATGAGCTATTCAAAACTAATTTCATTAAAAAAACAAAAGGTGGTATGCTCGGTTCAAAACAATATTTCAATATTTCATCGTTAAAAGCTAAAAATTCAAAAGAATTAGCTGAAAAGTTAAGTGATAAATGTTGGATTGATTTTAAATGAAAATGCGTATAACAAGCGTGTCAGCGGTTCGTGTTGTCAGTTCGTTTCCAGTGGGATCGTTCCGATTCCGCAGCGTGCTTGAACATTAACATCAACTTAATTAAATAAAAAAAGGAGGTTATTTTGGGACTTGTAAGTGTACAAACGTTAAAAGAAATCGTAGGCGCAGAAAATGCAAAAGATGACAAAGCCGATTTGTATGTTTATGGATCTGACTCATCAGTTCATCAAGCCATGCCCTGGGTAGTTGTACGACCGCACACAATCGAAGAAGTTCAAAATATCATGCGTTATGCCAATCCGAGGTTGATACCGGTTATTGCCAGAGGAGCAGGCTCGGGTATGTCCGGTCAGGCTGTTCCCATCAAGGGTGGAATAATTATGGATTTGAAGAAAATGAATAAAATACTTGAGATAAATCTTGAAGATACATTTGTCAGAGTTGAACCCGGTGTTGTGGATGATGATCTGAATCGAGCTTTGAAACCCCATAATGTTTTCTATCCTCCAGCTCCGGCTTCAAGCAGGATTGCTACAATTGGTGGAGAAATTGCCAACAATGCCAGCGGTGTGAGGTCTGTTAAATATGGAGCTGTGCGGGATTCTGTTCTCGGTATGAAAGTAGTAATGGCAAATGGAGATTTGATTCATTTAGGAGCAAAAACCAGAGTAGAAGCCACAGGATATCAAATTGATAGGTTAATGGTCGGTTCTGAAGGAACTCTGGGAATAATTGTGGAAGCAACCCTGAAGTTTGTTCCTATTCCAAAATACAGGTGTCTGGGAATCGCAAAATTCAATAAACTTGGAGATGCTGGAAATGCAATTTCAGAAATAATGTCCAGTGGCATAATTTTATCGATGCTTGAATTGATGGATAATATTGCCATAAAAGCTGTGAATCAAGCTCTGGATTTAGGACTTCCGGATGTGGAAGCAATTCTTATGTTTGAAGCTGATGGAATGGCAAAAGAAGGTGTGGATGTAGAAGTTAAAAGAATGATGGAAATCTGCAAAAAACACAAAGGTTTTGGTTTAGAATTGAGTTATGATGCAAAAGAACGAACGCGCATATTCTCCGGCAGGAAAAAATTATTTCCATCTTTATCAAGATATAAAGAAGGTTATGTTTGCACTTCTTTAGCAGATGATATGGCTGTTCCCTATTCAAAAATGGCTGAAATGGCAAAAATGATTCACGAAATAGCCAAACGCAATAATGTGATCATGACAGCATACGGTCATTGCGGTTCTGGTTGCATGCATACAAAGATATTAATGGATCCTACAAAAGAAGCTCAATGGGAAGATGCTAAAAGAGCTGTTTTTGAAATTTACAATTTTGTGAGGTCTGTCGGAGGAACGACCTCAGCGGAACATGGCATAGGAATATCAAAAGCTCCGGCATTTAAAAGAGAAAAACATGAATCGCTGGAATTAATGCGAGCTTTAAAAAAGGCTTTAGATCCGAATAATATTTTAAATCCCGGTAAGTTAATGGATGCACCGGATGACTGGGTTACTGCTACAAAGTTAAGATACACCGTGAAATTGGAGGGAAAATGAAAGTCAAATATATAAAAGATTGGGAAAACGAACTAAATATTTGCATAAGATGTGCCTATTGCTTTGAGGGTTGCCCTGTTTTTAAAGAACTCGGCTGGGAGATAGATGGAGCAAGAGGTAAACTGATTGTAGTCTATGGATTACTGACTGGTGAACTTGAACCTTCTGAATATATTGCAGAAAAATTGTTTCAGTGTACTTTCTGTAGAGATTGTGTAGAAAGATGTTCAGCAGATATATCGGTTCCGGATATTATGGGAGCAATCAGAGCTGATCTGTTCGATGCAGGTTATTCTTACGACTCGCACAAAGAACTCACTAAAAAAATTGAAAATTCTGGAAATATTTTTGGAAATGAACTCAAAGTCCCGGTGTTTGAAGGTGATAAAGCAGTTCTATTGGGTTGCAGACTTGTTGAGAGAAAAGAAGATTCAGAGAAATATCTAACAATACTGGAAAAACTTGGCGTTAAAACAAAAACATTTAATGAATCCTGCTGCGGTATGCCATTTGCTGTTCTGGGTGATAAAAAAGGTTTTAAAACTCAACAAGATAAATTTATAGAAACGCTCCCGGATAAGAATGAAGAATTTATCTGTGCTTGTACTACCTGTGTATTTTTTATCAGGGCAAAATATCCTGATTTGAAAGCTAAATACATAATTGATGAAATAGTGGAAAGATTGCCTGACTATAAAGGTAAATTAAAAAAGTTAAACATTAAAGTTACCTATCATGATCCCTGTAATGTAGCTCGCGGTATGGATATGGTGGATGAACCGAGGATGTTGTTAAAAGAAATAGGAGCAGAATTAATTGAAATGCCTACAAATGGCAAACAAGCAGAATGTTGTGGCGGTGGCGGAGGATTATTAGTATCAGATGATAAGTTAGCTGAAAAACTTGCAGAAAAACGTGTAGAACAAGCAATAAAAACTGGTGCAGAAATTTTAACCACACTCTGTCCCACTTGTGAGTTTAATCTTAAGAATGCTGTAGAAAAACTTGGTGGGAAAATTGAAGTAAAAAATCTTCTTGATCTTTTGTATGAATCAATGATGTAAAATGAGATTTAAAGCATTAAATTTTCTAAATATATTGTGATAAATGAAGGCATAAGTGCCAAAATCTAAAGAAGCTTTTTATTGGTGTGCATCCTGTGGGGTTTTCCGTGTTGCTCCCCTGGCAAGACTCAATGCTGCTGGCTTCAGAGTTATTGATGAAATAATTGATTATGATAAACTTATTTTAATTGACTCAATAGAAACTGGAAAAACTGAACCCGGAAAGCTTCATAAATTTACGTTTGAAGAATTTAAAAAAACACTTCATCATGCTCAACCACACGATATTAGCTTATTTGAAGTTTTTGAAATTATTAAACAACATGGAGACAAACTACCTTCTGAAATTGAAATCTACGCCGTAGAAGTTACTGATACATCTACTCTTTCTGAAACATGCGCAATAGAAGTTGAAGCTGCTATTCCAATTATATCTCAAAAAATCATTGATGAACAATCAATCTTTAAATAAATTGAATTCGTCATATTAATTTATGGAGGTTAGATGAATATTCACGAATATCAGGCAAAGCAGATTTTTGCTAAATATGACGTTCTCATTCCTAAAGGAAAAATGATCGAAAAAGCTGAAGATGCAAAAGATGCAGCCAGAGAAATCGGGGGAAATATCTGGGTAGTAAAAGCTCAGATCCACGCAGGCGGAAGAGGAAAAGGAGGCGGAGTAAAACTTGCCAGATCCATTGATGAGGTAGAAAAAAATGCTTCTGAAATACTTGGGATGACCTTGATTACACACCAAACAGGACCTGCTGGAAAATTAGTAAAAAAAGTTTATATCGAAGCAGGCGTTGATATAAAAGAGGAACTCTATCTGGGAATGGTTCTGGATAGAGCAAAAGAACTTCCTGTGATGATGGCATCTACCGAAGGTGGAGTGGAAATTGAAAAAGTAGCTACTGAAATGCCTGAAAAAATTATCAAAGTTGAAATTGATCCTCTCACCGGTTTTCAGGGTTATCATGCTCGTGAGTTAGCATTTGGTTTGAATCTTTCAAAAGAACAGATAAAAGAATTCGGCAAATTCGCCAAAGCCCTGTACAAAGTTTATACTTTGAATGATGCGAGTCTGGTTGAAATTAATCCTTTAGTTTTAACTGCTGATGATAAATTTATTGCTCTCGATGCAAAAATGGGATTTGATGATAACGCTCTTTTCAGGCATCCTGATATTTCTGAAATGCGTGATCTGGATGAGGAAGACCCGGCAGAAATCGAAGCTAACAATTACGGATTAAGTTATGTAAAACTCGATGGGAACGTAGGCTGTATGGTTAATGGTGCAGGATTGGCAATGTCTACAATGGATATAATAAAATTGGAAGGTGGTGAACCTGCAAATTTCCTGGATGTGGGTGGTAAAGCCAGTGCAAGTACAGTTGCCAAAGGTTTTGAAATAATCCTGAAAGATCCGAATGTAAAAGCGATTCTGGTTAATATCTTTGGTGGCATTGTTCGATGTGATAGGATTGCAAACGGCATCCTGGAAGCTACAGAAACAACCAAAGTTGAAGTTCCGATTGTGGTCAGGCTGGACGGAACAAATGCAAAAGAAGCCATTGAAATAATTGGGAATTCCAATTTAACTAATATCATTTCTGCAACTGACCTTGGTGATGCTGCCAGAAAAGTGGTAAAAGCTGCAAAAGGAGCGTGACCGATGAGTATCTTAGTAAATAAATCTTCAAGGGTTATTGTTCAGGGTTTCACAGGAAAGGAAGGGACATTTCATGCAGAACAGTGTATAGCTTATGGTACAAATGTTGTAGGTGGTGTTACTCCTGGCAAAGGAGATCAAACTCATCTTGGAAGACCTGTTTTCAATACAGTTAAAGAAGCTGTAAAGGCTACAGATGCAGATACATCTTTAATTCTTGTTCCACCTGCTTTTGCTGCTGATGCTGTAATAGAAGCTGCTGCTATGGGAATCAAAGTGATCGTTTGCATAACCGAAGGTATTCCTACAAGAGATGTTATTGTTGCTAAAAAATTCGTTGACAAACATAATGCAACTTTAGTAGGTCCAAACTGCCCGGGAATTATTACAGCAGATGAAGCTAAAGTTGGTATTATGCCGGGTTTCGTGTTTAAAAAAGGGACGATAGGTTTGATTTCAAAATCAGGAACATTAACCTATGAAATGGCAAATCAGGTGGTTTTGGCTGGTCTGGGAATTTCAACTGCAATAGGCATCGGGGGAGACCCGATAATAGGTTCTACTATCATTGATCTTTTAAAGCTTTTTGAAAAAGATATAGAAACAGAAGCTATAGTTATTATCGGTGAGATCGGCGGTGATATGGAAATTCAAGCAGCTGAATATATAAAAGAAAATATCACGAAACCCGTAGTGGCTTTCATAGCGGGAAGTACTGCTCCCAAAGGAAAACGAATGGGACATGCTGGTGCTATCATTGCCGGAAGCAAAGGTACAGCACAGGAAAAAAAGAATGCACTTGCAAAAGCCGGAGTAACAGTGGTTGATTCTCCTGCTGATATCGGGGTGAAAGTTCGAGAGGTTCTTAATAAATAATACTCTGAACAAAGGAAGGTCAAAATGAATGACATAGAAAAAATCAATGTAATTGCAGAAAAATATAAAATGCAGGGAGAATTGTTGAAAGCTTCCAAAGAGTACAATAAAATATTGGACAAAGATCCGGATAATATAAATTCAAGGATAAGCCTTGCAGATATTTATTATATTCTTGGTGATATTGAAAAATCGATAGAAATGTATGAAAAAGTCGTTATAATAAAACCGAATTACGTATCCGTTTTATACCGTCTTGGAATTTGTTATTTCCGGGCAACGAAATTCTATAAAGCTATCGAAGTTCTGGGTCGTGTGATAGACCTTCATACGGATCTTCATATGGCTTATTATTGGATAGCTCTTTCATATTACCATGTAGGACGCATTAAAAAAAGTATCGATTTTTTTCAGAAATTACAGGAAAAAAATAAGAATAGTACTCTGGGATTTTATCATCTAGCAATTTCATATAAAGCTATGGGAAAATTTGAAAAAGCAATTGAGTGTCTTAAAGAGATTTTACATGAAGACCCGAACATTGTCTCAGTGAATTACCATCTTGGTGAATCATATCTGGGTCTTACAGAGATAAAAGAAGCTCTAATGTGTTTCAAGAAGGTTCTTGATATTGACCCTGAACATCGCGGAGCAATGGATAAGATGTATACTCTGATAAATGATCAGGAATTAATGTATACTTTTGGTGTTGAGAGCGCCATGAATGAAGATGATATCGATTCACTGATCTCAAATTATCATATCGGAGAAGCATATAAAGGTTTTGCCTCTATCGAAAAAGCATTCAAATATTTTAAACAAAAAAATGAAAAAAAATAAGAAATAATCGAGAGAGAATTTATGAGAGAAATAAATATTAACAAAATCGTTCCAATTGTGAAGAAACTTTGTATTGATGCAAGTATTTACATTGGAGATGATGTAGTAGAAAAACTCAAAGAATTTCAGGAAAAGGAAGAATCTCCGATTGCAAAAGAGATCATATCAATAATATTTGAGAATCAAAAACTTGCTGTTGAAAAAAAGATGCCATTGTGTCAGGACACAGGTGTCGCTGTTTTTTTTATTGAGCTCGGACAGGATATTCACCTGGTAGGCGGTGATTTATATGAAGCTATCAATGAGGGTGTTCGGCAGGGATACAAAGAAGGTTACCTGCGAAAATCCATGGTTGATGATCCGATAATCGATAGGAAAAATACAAACGATAATACTCCAGCAATAATCTATTTAGATATGGTTCCGGGAGATAAGATCAAGATAACACTTGCAGCAAAAGGCGGTGGTTCGGAAAATATGAGTGAAGTTAAAATGATGAAAGCCGCTGACGGAATAGAAGGTGTAATAGATTTTGTTGTAGATAGAGTGAAAAGGTCCGGTGGGAATCCCTGCCCTCCAATTATTGTTGGTGTCGGTCTTGGCGGGAATTTTGAGCAAAGCGCATTATTAGCCAAAAAATCTCTTCTCAGACCATTGAACGAAAAGAATCCCGATCCTAAATGGGCAAAAGTAGAAGATGAAATCTTAGAAAAAGTTAATAATCTTGGAATTGGTCCGCAGGGATTGGGTGGCAGAACAACTGCTCTTGCAGTTCAAATATTAGCTAAACCCTGTCATATTGCTTGTATGCCGGTCGCTGTAAACATTCAGTGTCATGTCCACAGGCATAAAAGCGCAGTGATATAAAAGGAGAAAACATGGCTAAAGAAATACATTTATATACTCCACTAAAAGATGAGGATTTGGAAAAATTAAAAATTGGTGATAAAGTCCTTATAACTGGAACCATTTACACTGCACGCGATGCTGCTCATAAAAGACTTGTTGACTTAATAGAAGCAAGCAAAGAACTTCCTTTTGATATTAAAGGGCAGATTATCTACTTTGTTGGTCCAGCTCCTGCCAGACCTGGTATGCCCATCGGCTCGGCAGGTCCCACTACCAGTTACAGAATGGATCCGTATTCTCCAATTCTGCTGGATGCAGGCTTGAAAGGTATGATCGGCAAGGGTCCAAGAAGTAAAGAAGTTATAGATTCAATGATAAAAAATAAAGGTGTCTATTTCGCGGCAATAGGTGGTGCAGCAGTTGTAATGTCTCAATCCATCAAAGCAGCAAAAGTAATTGCCTATGAAGACCTGGGAACTGAAGCGATAAGAGAACTCAAAGTCGAGAGTTTACCTTGCATTGTGGCAAATGATATTTACGGTAAAGATTTGTATGAAGAAGGTGTAAGACTAAATAGGAAGTAGAAAAAATTAATTAGGAGGAATAATGGAAAAGGTGTCAATAATCGGTAGTGGTAACGTCGGTGTATCGGCGGCATTTTACATTGCTGAGAAAGGGTTTGCAAATATTATGCTCATTGATGTCATGGATGGTAAAGCTCAAGGCAGTGCTCTTGACCTGGCTGAAGCTTCACCTTTGCGAGGCTATGATATTAAAATTGAAGGTTCTTCTAATATTGAAGACATTAAAGATTCAAAGGTCGTAGTCATCACTGCCGGAAAAGTTAGAAAGCCAAATACTCTTCGTCTTGAATTGCTGGAAGAAAATGCGAAAATTCTTGATCCCATAATCAAAGACATAAAAAAATACGCACCCGATTCGATAGTTATAGTTTTGAGTGAGCCTGTAACTGCATTAACTTACTACACCTGGAAAAAGACTGGTTTTGACAGAATGAAAGTTTTGGGAGTTGCCGGTAAACTCGATGTTACTCGAATCTGTGAATTTGTTGCTCAGGAACTCAAAGTAACTCCTGTAGAAGTGAGTGCACTTGTTCTGGGAGGGCACCATAAATTTATGGTAATACCACCCGAATTTATCAGAGTTTGCGGTATTCCCATTACAGAATTATTGCCTAAAGAAAAAGTGGAGAAAATAATCGATAAAGCAAGGGAAGCAGGAACCTCAATTTTATCATTATTGAAAAGGCAAACATCCATGTACTCTCCAGGAGCTGCCATTGCTGAAACAGTTGGAGCTATTATCAATGACACAAAGGCTATAATATGTGTTCCTACCTGTCTGGACGGTGAATATGGGTTCAAGGATACATGCCTGGGTATACCGGTTCAACTTGGGTCGAATGGTATTGAAAAGGTTATCGAATTAGAATTATCTCTTGATATTAAGGATAAACTTAAAACTTCAGAGCAAGTGATCAATAAAACAATTGAATCATTAGGTATATAGGAGGTCGACATGAAAGTTAGTATAATAGGCAGCGGTAATGTTGGTATAGCAACGGCTCTTTATTTAGCTGAAAAGAGAGTTTCAAATATAACTCTGATAGATGTAGTAAAGGGTTGGGCAGAAGGTAAAGCCATGGATATTGGTCAGGCTTCTCCTATAAGAAGATATGATGTATTCATAAATGGTTATTCTGATATATCGATGATCAAAGATTCTGATGTAATTGTTGTTACAGCTGGTAAACCTCGTCTTCCTGGTATGTCACGGGAAGATTTACTTAGAGATAATGTAAAAATCATGAAAAGTGTTTCTGAAAGTATAGCTAAATATGCACCCAATGCTGTTTTAATAACAGTTACAAATCCTCTCGATGTTTTAGCTTATGTAGCCTTAAAAGTTACGGGATTTGCTTTAAAAAGAGTGATTGGAATGGCAGGGATTCTGGATTCTTCAAGATTCAGGTATTTTATAGCCGACGAATTGGGAGTTAGTCCCAGGAATGTAACGGCACTGGTACTTGGAGGGCATGGAGATTTAATGGTGCCATTACCAAGATATTCAACCGTTCACGGTATACCTGTTTCTGAGTTACTGCCTAAAGCAAAAATTGATAAATTAATAGAACGTACTCGAAAAGCTGGTGGCGAAATAGTTTCCTACCTTAAAACCGGAAGTGCTTATTGGTCACCTGGTAGTTCTGCTGCTGAAATGGTGGAATGCGTTGTTCGTAATCGAAACAGAATAGTGCCTTGTTCTGCTTACTTAAGAGGAGAGTACGGTATCGATGGTTTGTTTTCGGGTGTACCGATCAAGATCGGAGAAAATGGAGTTGAAGAAATAATTGAACTATCTCTTACGACCGAAGAGAAGCAAGCATTACATCTCTCTGCCGATAAAGTTCGAGAAGTTATAGAAAAAATTGAGGCAGAAAATCTTATATAATGGAGTTGCAAATTCCGTATTGGGGAGAGGAATTAACAGTAACTCTCCCCAATGAAAATATTGGTGAAATAGTATATCCGAATACAGTTGAAATCCGACCTGAAAAAGAAGTGCTTTTTGATGCGATCAATAACCCGGTTGATTTCAAAAGTTTTGACGATTTTATCAAAAGTGATGAACCTCTTCTCTTTATTTTAAATGATGCCACCAGACCTACTCCGAATGCAAGAATAATTGATCTGCTCTGGGATAAAATAAAAAATAAAAATACAAAGTTTATGATTGCTACAGGTGCTCATCGAGCACCAAGCAAAGATGAATACATTGAACTTTTCGGAGACCATTATCATGAATTGGAAAAGAAAATATTTTCTCATGATTCCAAAAATGAAAAAGGAAATATCTTTATTGGCAAAACAAAAAACGGTACGGAAGTTTTTTTCGACAAACTGGTAATTGAAGCAAAGAAGATAGTTTACATCACTTCTGTTGAACCCCATTATTTTGCAGGTTATACGGGTGGAGCAAAATCCTTTTTACCCGGAATTGCCGGATATAAAACCATCGAACAAAATCATGAGTTAGCTCTAAAAGCATCTGCAAAAGCTCTTGTAACCGAAGGGAATCCAATTAGAGAAGATATTAAAGAAGCATATAATGTTATCGCCAAAGACAAACAGATATTTTCAATCCAAACCGTTCTGAATAAAGACCATAAAATCTATTACTGTGTTTGTGGAGAAACGCACCAGGCTTTCAAATTGGCATGTGAAAAAGCGAAAGATGTTTTTTCTGTAGAAATCAGGGATAGAGCGGATATTGTGGTTGCAGTTGCACCATATCCAATGGATATCGACCTTTATCAATCACAGAAAGCAATAGACAATAGCAAATTAGCATTGAATGCTAATGGAATCCTTATTTTAGTAGCAAGCTGCAGAAAAGGTGTGGGGGGAGAAAGTTTTATAAAACTATTAAGTGAAGCCAGAAATCCTGATGATGTATTTGGTAAAATTGAAAAAGGCTATAAACTGGGATATCATAAAGCAGCAAAGATGGCAGAAATCATGAAATGGGCGTCCTTGTGGGCGTACACAAAACTCGAACCTCAATTATTGGAGAATATTTTTGTTAAAGGATTTTCTGATCTGCAAGAAGCACTTAATTCGGCACTGAAAGAAAAAGGTGATGAAAAAATACTCTTTTTAATGGATGCCAGTTTAACAGTTCCCCGAATTGCACCACGCATCCTGCACAAAAGAAAATTTATTCACAGTCCAACCTTTAGCACAAAAGTCAAAAGTCATCTTGTACTCGATGATCTGTTTGTTGATTGATTTTTTAGAGAGATTTTTTAGACATATAAAATATTAAGGAGTAAAAAGCCAAATGGCACTTAAACGTTATGAAATTGACGAGTTAGAGCAAAAAGTAGTTCATATTAAAAAAAGAGGATTAGACCTGATTCGCGATCCAATGCTTAATAAGGGAACAGCGTTTTCCGAAAAAGAGAGAGATGAATTCAATCTTTATGGATTAGTTCCTCCACACGTTTCCACCTTTGAAGAACAGATAAAAAGGGTCACTGAGAATTATCGTAGAAAAGATACAGACCTTGGAAAATATATTTTCTTAGAAGCATTACACGATCGGAATGAAATCTTATATTATGCATTACTGCTGAGAAACCTGGAAGAATTGACTCCAATTGTTTATACTCCCACAGTGGGAACTGCATGTCAGCAATTTGGTCATCTTTTTCGACGAGCCAGAGGAATGTATATTTCTGCCAATGCAAAAGGAGATTTTAAAAAAAGAATCAACAATTGGCCTCAAAACGATGTTGATGTAATCGTTGTTACTGATGGTAGCAGAATTCTGGGCCTTGGAGATCTGGGAGCAAGCGGCATTGGAATTCCAATCGGTAAACTCTCTCTTTATGTGGCTTGTGCTGGAATTTATCCTTCAAAAAAATTACCTGTAGTAATCGATGTGGGAACAGACAATGAAACTTTATTGAAAGATCCTTTGTATTTAGGAGAAAAACACCCACGGATAAAAGGAGAAAAATATTACGAAATAATTGATGAGTTCATCGTTGCAGCTCATGAACGCTGGCCTAAAGCATTAATTCAATTTGAGGATTTCACAAATGATCATGCTTTTCCGCTTTTAAAGAAATATCGTGAAAGACTTCTATGCTTCAATGATGATATCCAGGGAACAGGCGGAGTTGCTCTGGCAGGACTTCTGGCAGCAATGAGAATAACCAAAGGAAAATTAAATGAACAGAAGATCATATTCCTGGGTGCTGGCTCTGCAGCGGTTGGAATCGCCGATATGATCGTTGCCGGAATGGTGGAAGAAGGATTATCTAAAGAAGAAGCACTAAAAAGATTCTGGTTCATCGATAGTAAAGGACTTGTAACAACTACACGTGGTGATAAATTAGCAGAACATAAAGTTGCATATGCCAGAAATGAGAAATTACAAAAAACACTTCTCGAAGTTGTAAGATTAGTCAAACCAACTGTATTAATAGGTGTGAGCAAACAAACAGGTGCATTTAATGAACAGGTAGTTCATGAAATGAAAAAACATGTAGATACTCCCATCATTTTTGCTTTATCGAATCCAACATCCAAAACGGAATGCACACCTACACAGGCTTATGAATGGACTGATGGGAATGTGGTTTACGCAAGTGGCAGTCCTTTTGATCCCATCAAATATAAAGGAAAAACTTATACTACAGGACAGGGAAATAATATGTACATTTTCCCGGGTGTTGGTTTGGGAGCTGTTGTCTGTGAGGCTACAAAAATAACGGATTCAATGTTTTATATAGCAGCAAAAACTTTAGCAGATCTGGTTAAAGAAGAGGATTTAAAAAAAGGTAGAGTTTATCCTGATTTGAATGATATCAGAGAAATTTCAGCACATATTGCTTTTGCTGTGTGTGAAATTGCATATGCCAATGGTATTGCCTGGGCAAATAGGCCTGAAAACCTTTTTGAATATATTAAAAGCAAGATGTTCCAACCAGTTTACCTTCCGTATAAAGCAGTGTAGAAAATTAAATGAGAAGCCTGCTTTTATGAAATTCTTTGACGGATTGTAATAGTTTTTATTCTTGTATACAGATTAAATAAGATATTTAAAAAAAATAGATTGGAGGAAACAAGAATGGCAAGCAAAGCAAGTATAGATTTTTACAAGAATTTGAAGGAAATGTCTTCAATTCGTGCTGTGGCAGAAACGATAATGCTAAACCCGAAAGTTCGAAAAGTTAATGCACGCGAAGCTTATGAAATGGCAATGAAGCAACCGGGAGTAGCAGTTACGGATTTAGAAATTTATCCTCCTTTTGCTGAACGTTTAGGATTACCAAAAGGTGCAAAAGTGCTTAACGATTGTCATGGCAAAATCATTGGTCGTACAGCAAAAGCAAGAGTGTTCTATAATAGAATACCGGAAAATGAAAAAAAGAAAGTAGAGGGTGATGCCAGGGAAGCGATGTATCAACTTGAACATCACGATCTGATTAAATGCGAGGCTGTATTGGGTTTGGATCCTGATCTGATGATAAAAGCAACTTATGTGACTACAACTACAGATGCCAGCAATGTTTTCAATTGGTTATGCAATTTCGCTCCGCTCGAACTAATGAAAGAGGAATATGAAAAAAGTAAACTTCTTCCAATTCAGGATGTTATCATTGTTGCGTTTAATGAATGGACCTGCAATGATCCGTATTATCACAATGTTGGTGCTCCTCAAATCGGTCTGGTTGATGAAACCCAGAACGTTATTTTCAATTTAGGAATGCGTTATTTTGGTGAGCGTAAAAAAGGTACTTTAACTCTCGCATGGACGTCTGGAATGAGATTGGGAATGGCTGCCTGCCACGGTGGTATCAAAGAAATCGATTTCTCAGGATGCGCTGCTGAATACAAACATTTAGATAAGAAATCGATTGCTTTCTATGGTCTCTCTGGAACAGGAAAATCCTCTCATACAAACTCGATCGATAATGGTGGTACATTACCTGCAGGATTCGAAAAATATTGCCTTCACGATGATGCTTTCCAGATCGATACTGATGATAAAGTATGTCGTGTCTGGGAACCTGCTTTGTTCGATAAAACAGATAGTAGAGACTTAGATAATCCTGATTGGAAATACCTGATCGCTCTTATGAATCATGCGATGATAGAACGGGATGGAAAATTATTACCTTTAGGGCTGGATGCTCGACAGGCAAATGGAAGAGCACTTCTGGATAGAGACCTTTTGGGTAATTGGGTAAATAGATGTAGTTTTCCGGAAGCATTAACCTGGCTCATGAAGGATACGGCACTTCCACCGGTTCATAAATACAAAAATAAGTATTTAGCAGTTGCCATGGGAGCAGCTCTTATAACAAAAAGAAGCAGAGCTGAAAATGTTACGGAAGAAGATCTCAAAAAATTGGTTTTTGAACCTTTTGCAAATCCTTTCAGGGTTTATGAACTTTACAAAGATGTGGAATCATTCATCAAAGTTCTGGAAACTGGCGCAGATTGTTATACATTCAATTCTGCAGGATACTGGAAATCTTCTGATGACGATCTGGACGACGTCAAATTGCAAACATCTTTAACTTTGCAAACAGGAATCTTAATGGAGCAGCTTGAGTGGGAAGATTGGGATTTACTTCCCGGCGCAATGATTCCCACAAAGGAATCTATTGAAAAAATACTTCCCGGTTATTATGAAAGATATCATCCTAAAAACCGTGAGAATATGAGTGAATATGTTGCACTTCTGAAAGACCGTTTCAAACAGAGACGGGAATATTTGAAATCATCCGATGTGGCAACTAAACCGGAGCTACTTGAAAAGCTTGTAAACGCATTGCAGATAAGAGGATAAATTAAGGGCAGACGAAAGTCTGCCTTTTTATTTCTTAACTCTCTTCAAAATTTAATTTAAATTTTATTATAGACTATAACGCTTTTTAATTGACATAATAAAAACGAAGTAACTTTTGTAATATGTGAAATTATTGATATTTAGAAATAAGATTTTGACTAATTTTATTATTTATTAAGTTAGTCAAAAGCCAGATATATTAATTTAAAATAAATAGGAGGAACCATGCCGCGATTGAGAGAGAAAATCAGATCGAGAATCCCAAAGATCAGGGCAAAGATCAAAGACGAGATCTTAAGCAAACATGCTGACAAAGTAGTCTGTAACGTTACAGTTAAACAAGTCTACGGTGGAATGAGAGGTGTAATCGGTTTAGTGTGTAATTCTTCATACGTGGATCCCTATCAGGGATTGCATATCAGGGGTATTCCTCTTGCGGAGCTTACCGACAGGATACCTGAAGAAATTTTTTATCTTCTCTGTACAGGCGAGATTCCTGGAAAACAAGATCTGGAAAGATTACAGGAAGAGATGCATTTACGTTCCGAAGTTCCCGAATATGTGTGGAATGTTATCCGAGCATTGCCAAAAGATACTCATCCAATGACTATGTTCAGCATCGCAATTATGGCAATGGAAAAAAATTCTATTTTCAAGGAAAAATATGCTGCTGGAATGAGAAAAGCAGATTACTGGGAAGCTACTCTGGATGATTCTTTAGAAATTCTGGCAAAGTTGCCTGCCATCGCTGCCGGAATTTACAGGATAAGATACTCTATGGGGGATCTGATACCTTATGACAAATCTCTAGACTGGGGCGGTAATTATGCCAAAATGCTTGGCATTCCCGATCCGAAAGGAGAATTCGCAAAACTGGTAAGACTTTACCTTGTTCTTCACTGTGACCATGAAGGTGGAAATGTTAGCGCATTTACTTCTCGTGTGGTTAATTCTGCACTCTCAAATCTCTATTATGCAGTTTCCGCAGGCTTGAATGGACTTGCAGGACCATTGCACGGATTAGCAAATCAGGAGTGTTTGAAATTTGTTTTATCAATTCAAGAAAAATTTGATAAAGCTCCTTCCAAAAAAGAGCTGATAGATTTTGTATTATCAACCTTGAAAGTTGGTAAAGTTATTCCCGGGTATGGTCATGCAGTTTTAAGGGAAACTGATCCGAGATTTACTGCATTTTATAAGTTTGGTGATAAATATTGTTCCAAAGAAGAAACTTTCCTGATTGTGAAAAGACTTTTTGAAGTTGTTCCGGATATTTTGAAAGAATATGGTGGTGGGAAAATAGCTGATCCATACCCAAATGTTGATGCTATCTCGGGATCACTTTTATTCAAATATGGATTAACCATGTTTGATTATTACACTGTTATGTTCGGTGTTTCACGGGTATTGGGTTTTTGTGCTCAGGCAATTATGGCTCATGGTCTTCAGGCTCCAATCATCAGACCAAAGAGTGTTACTAATGAATGGATATTAGATAAGTTTAAAAAATAGTTTTCAGGTATTATGGCTTTGAATATAGTTCAAAAAATAATTAAATCTCACCTGGTTGAAGGTGAGATGAAACCGGGTGAGGCTGTTGGCATAAAGATAGATCAGACACTTACTCAAGATGCTACCGGTACAATGGCATATCTTGAATTCGAAGCGATGAACATACCTGAGATCAAAACAGAACTATCTGTTAGTTATGTAGATCACAACACAAGCCAGATGGGCTTTGAAAATGCCGATGACCACAAATATCTTCAAACCATTGCAGAAAAATTCGGTATTCGTTATTCAAAAGCAGGGAATGGTATCTGCCACCAGGTACATCTGGAAAGATTCGGTCTGCCCGGCAAAACATTACTCGGTTCCGATAGTCATACTCCAACCGGTGGAGGTATCGGAATGATGGCTATCGGTTCTGGCGGATTGGATGTTGCCTGTGCTCTGGTAGGATTACCTTTTTATATCACTTGTCCGAAAGTTTTGAAGGTTGATCTATCTGGAAAACTAAATTTTTGGGTTACTGCAAAAGATGTTATCCTGTATATTTTAGAACTGCTTTCCACAAAAGGGAATGTCGGTTGGGTAGTAGAATTTGGTGGAGATGGAGTTAAAACATTATCTGTTCCCGAAAGAGCGACCATTACAAATATGGGAGCCGAGTTAGGAGTTACAACTTCGATCTTTCCCAGTGATGAGATCACGAGATCATTTTTAAAAGCTCAAGATCGGGAAAGCGGTTGGGTGGAACTGAAAGCAGATGCAAGCGCTGAATATGACAGAGTAATTAATATCGATCTTGGAACACTTACCCCAAGGTTTGCTACACCACACAGCCCGGGAAATGTATGTCTTGTAAAAGAATTAGCAGGAACCAAAGTCGATCAGGTTTGCATTGGAAGTTGCACAAATGCTTCCTACAAAGATCTAAAGACAGTTGCCAGTATGGTGAAAGGCAAAAAATTATCGGCACATGTAAGTTTAGCTGTTGCTCCCGGCTCGAAACAGGTTTTCAAAATGTTAGCAGATAATGGTGCACTTTTGGATCTCATCGATTTTGGTGCCCGTATCATGGAATCTGCCTGTGGTTTCTGCATCGGAAATGGACAGGCACCTTGCACCGATGCCATCTCTATCCGCACGAACAATCGTAACTTCAAGGGTCGTTCGGGAACTGCATCGGCAAATGTCTATCTGGCCAGCCCGGAAACTGCGGCTGCATGTGCTATCACAGGTGTTATCACCGATCCCCGCGATCTTGGAATTTCTCCCCAAATTGAAATTCCAGACGATTTCCCAATTGATGACAGCATGGTATTTTTTAAGAAAAATAAAGATGTAAAAATCTATCGGGGACCCAACATTGGAGATCCTCCACAAAGTGAACCTTTAACAAAAGACCTCGTTGGTGAGGTCGCATTGAAGGTAGAAGATAAGATCACAACAGATCATATTATGCCAGCCGGAATACGTTTGAAATACCGCTCGAATATTCCCAAATATTCCCAGTTTGTATTTGAACCGGTCGATCCTACTTTTCCAAACCGCTGTCTTTCTAATAAAGAAAAAGCAAATTTTATTGTAGCAGGTTTAAGTTATGGACAGGGTTCTTCGCGCGAACATGCAGCAATTTGTCCTGCCTACCTGGGAGTAAAAGCAGTGATCGCAAAATCTATTGAAAGAATTCACTGGGCAAATCTTATTAATTTCGGTATTATTCCCATGATGTTTGTTAATGAAAACGATTATGATAAAATCGAGCAGTCAGATGAATTATCTATGAAAGAAATAACTAAAGCCGTGAAATACGAAGAAACTTTCATTATCAAGAATATTAAAAAGAATTATAATTTCGAAGTTAAGTTGGAGTTCAGTAAGAGAGAAAGAGAAATTATTCTTGCAGGTGGCGTATTGAATTATATTTCAAAACCCGAATTAAAAAAAGGAGGATAAAATGTTAGAAAAATTAAAAAAAGAAGTCTGGAGTCATTTCAAACAAACACAAGTGGTGTATTTTGCCACCACTGGCAAAAGAAGACCAAGAGTAAGACCCGTTACTTTAATTCATTTAGATGAAAAATTCTATATTGCCACCGGAACAAAAGACGCAAAAGTGAGACAGATCAGAAATAACAAGAATATAGAATTTTGTTATCCTATAACTGATGGAAAGAATAGTGGTTACATTCGTGGTGTAGGTAGTGTAATCGTCATAAAAGATATTCCCTTGAAAAAGAAAATTATGGAAATAATCCCGTTTATTAAGAAATTTTTCCCAAAAGCTGATGATCCCAACTTTACACTTTTAGAGATAAAAATAAGAGGAGGCCAATATTTGAAAATTGGTGAATTAAAAGTAGAAAAATTCAAAACTACATAAGGTAAAAAATGAAAACAATAGAATCAAACAATCCAATAATTCCTTTCATAGAAGGTGACGGAATTGGTCCCGATATCTGGAAAGTTACAAAAAAAGTTATAGATGCAGCCGTAGAGAAAGCTTTTAATGGAAAGAAAAAAATTCAATGGCTTGAAATTCATGCAGGTCTTTCGGCACTGAAAAAATATGGGAATGACGATATTTTACCAGAAGAGACGCTGAACGCAATTCGAAAGCATAAGATCGCCATCAAAGGACCTCTCACCACACCTGTGGGTGGATTTGATTATGTGTGCCTGGTCTGTGCAAAAGAGCAGGATGGAATTGATGGAAAAAGACCCGTGAAATGTGTAAAATGTGGCTCAGAATATATTACCAAGAGATTTCGTTCCCTAAACGTGGGATTAAGGCAGATCCTGGATCTTTATGCCTGTGTGCGTCCGGTGAGATGGTATAGTGGAGTTCCATCTCCGGTTAAACAACCGGAAAAATTAAATGTGATAGTTTTCAGAGAAAATACGGAAGACGTATATGCAGGAATAGAATTCCAGGAAGGTACACATGATGCCGGGAAGATCATCAGTTTCCTGACCAATGTAATGGAGAAAAAAGTTCGTGAAGATAGTGGAATCGGCATTAAACCTATTTCCATTACATGTTCCAAAAGGCTGGTAAGAAAAGCCATAGAACATGCCATCCAACAAAACTTACCAAGTGTTACGTTGGTTCATAAAGGTAACATTATGAAATTCACCGAAGGTGCATTTCGGGACTGGGGATACGAACTTGCAAAAGAAGAATACAGGGAGAAAATAGTTACCGAACAGGAATTGTGGGATGAATTTGACGGCAACATGCCGAAAGGAAAGATATTGATCAAAGATAGAATTGCAGACCAGATGTTTCAACAGGTTCTGCTCCGTCCCGACGAATACAGCGTGTTAGCAACTCCCAATTTGAACGGAGATTATCTTTCCGATGCCTGTGCTGCACAGGTAGGCGGACTCGGTCTGGCACCCGGGGCGAACATCGGAGATGAGATCGCTCTCTTTGAAGCAACTCATGGCACAGCTCCCAAATATACAGGATTAGATAAAGTTAATCCCAGTTCATTGATCCTTTCCGGTGTGATGATGCTGAAATATATGGGTTGGAACGAATCAGCGGAAATGATAGAAACTGCACTTGAAACAACCATTTCCAATAAAACCGTTACTTATGATCTTGAACGTCAGATGAGTGGTGCAACCAAACTTAAGACCTCAGAGTTTGGAGATAAAATAATTGAGAATATGTAAAACAAGGAGAATAAATGCAGAAGTATGATGAATTATTTTCACAGGCAGAAGAATACAAAATGGGAGGGAAACCCAGTGAAGCCGTAAAGATCTATAATACAATTCTAAAAAAAGATGCCGACAATATTCCTGCCCTGATGAATTCAGCAAATTTGCATTTTTTATTGGGAAATCTGAAAAAGTCTATCAAAGCGTATGAAAGAGTTTTAACCTTGAAACCAAATTTCTGTTTTGCTCTTTATAAATTAGGTATCGCTCATTATCGAGCTGCTCATTTTGTACGTGCTATTGAAATATTCGAAAAGATAGTTAGTACAGAAAGTGAACTTTATATGGCATATAATTGGCTTGGACTGTGTTATTATCATACAGGCAAAGAAGAAAAGGGTATTGAAGTATATTCAAAGTTATTGGAAAAAACAAAAGAACCGTTCATAGTTAATTATCATCGGGCTATTTCTTATAAATCCAGTGGGCAATATGATAAGGCGATCAAAGGGTTCATGAAGTTGATCAAAGATAATCCCGAGCATGTATCTGCACACTATCACCTTGGACTGGCATATTTAGGAAAACATGAAAATTTTAAAGCATTGAAGTTATTCAAAAAAGTTTTGGAATTAAATCCTGAACATAAAAGTGCAAAGTTAAAGATCGAATATATAACCGAAGCTCCCTCGATTTGATCTCCCTTTTGCTTGTCGCGGCGTAATTCCGATTTATCGGAACGAAGACGGAAAGGGAGAAAGATCGACGTAAGTCGATCAAGAGGGTTAATGAACTCACCCTGCTGTCCCTCTCTTCACTCGAATAGAGGGAACATAAGAAACCACTTGGTATTGTGAAAACGAGCAAAAATGGCTGTCACTCTGAGAGACTCTCTCAATGGTATTCGACGAAGAGTCTGATTTTTTATAGAAACCGTAGGAGGAATATGTTCCTTTCCAGTCTTCGTTAAAACTGATATTCGTTTAAACCCACGAATTAATTCGTGGGTTTTTGAAGAGGATGTCGAGAGGATGCTAATCCATTGATTAGTAGAATCCCTTGCTTTTCCCTTTTAGCAAAAGGGAACATAAGAAAAGCAAGAAGGAATCGATCTCATCCCCGGTCTTTACCAAGCTACCCCCCGGCAAGCCAACCCTTCTCCTATCGAGGAGAAGGGAGTTGAATTGTCTTTGCGAGAAACCTTACAATCTACAAAATATACATATGATGTTTTTTCAATTCTTTATTAAGCTGCCTGGCTTGTGGTAGAATTTTTTCCAACTCCTGCCAGAATTTAATACTGTGATCCTTATAGCAGGTATGAACAAGTTCATGCAGAATAATATATTCCTGCAACTTATCTGGCAGTCTCAATATCTTATGGTTCAAGCTGATGTTATTATTTTGTGAACAACTACCCCAGCGGGTCTTCTGGCTGCGAATAGAAACTTTATTGTAACGGAATCCAAAACGTTTTGCTAATTCCTGCAAGTGAGAAGTTAATTGCTTTTTTGCCAGTAGCGGATCTATGTTATTATTACTCTTCTTGGCTTTTATAGCTTGCTCTTCATACTTTTTTACAGAAAGCAAATGCTTCGAAATCCAATTTCGTTTGGAATCAACAAATTGAAGTGCCTTCCGCAGGGGGACTGCCGGGGGTACGGATACTTGTATTCCTCTAAATGGTTTAATGGAAATACGAATGTGTTTTGCACGCGCACTGCGTATGAACGTTACACTGCCAATCCCTTCTATTTGCTCTGTTATCTGTCCAGCCATTTATCTATTTTGGGTGCCTTGTATTTGCTGAATTGCTCAAATAAATTTTCGGGAGTTACATCCCACATCAACATATCGCGATGTTCCGGACGGATGAATCTCTCTTTTACCGCGTTATCCAGGAAGGTAAAAAGTTTATCGTAATAACCACAGATATTAAGTATACCGCAGGGTTTGGTATGATAGCCGATCTGCGCCCAGGTAACCATCTCCAGTATTTCTTCAAAGGTTCCCATACCCCCCGGTAATGCAATAAATGAATCTGCCAGTTCAAACATCATATTTTTTCGCTGGTGCATTGTATCTGTGATGTGCAGTTTCACAAATTTTGGGTGCTGCACTTTATCTTCGAACACTTTGGGCATCACAGCCGTTACTCTGGCACCACCATTTAAGGCAGTTCGGGCTACTTCGCCCATTAATCCCAGGGTAGAGCCACCATAAATAAGCTCCATTTGACGCGAAGCTATTTCCTTTCCCAGTTGAGCTGCCGCTTTGGTAAAAGCCGGATTTGCTCCCGGACTCGATCCGCAGAACACGCATATTTTTTTTATTATTATCTCCACGAGATATGAAAATCACGGAAGAGTTAAAAAGTCAAATAGAATTTAATTTTCTACTTCCATTTAGTCTCCCTTTTTAAGGGAGAATTAAAGAGGGTTAATACCTGTTACTTCATTTGGATCGTCAAAATAAGTCATGCCCTGATGCATATCAGGGAACCAAGAAAACCTCTTCTAGCCTTTTGCAACTCTCGAATCACACTCACTTCGTTCACTGCGATTCAAGTCTTGAAGCTATTCTTTTACAGGGAAAATTTTAACTTCGGAAATGCAGGTATCATCATATTTAGAGCCTTTGTATACTTCAAGGATCTGAAGTTTGAGCTTATTCATGAAGATTGGTTTATCGAATTCTATATATTGCATAGCGATTGTATCTTCTAACGTATATCTTAGAAATTGAGGTCTTGTTAATCCATTCTCACATTCAAGCACTAGTTCTTTTATCCGGTTATTTTGTTTAAAAATATCAATATTTTTTGCGTATCCGTTTATAATACCTATTTTTTGAATTTTATATAATCCTTTTTTCCAATACTCATTACCAGTTTCTGAATACGGAGTTATGTCTATTGTAATAAATTCGTTTATTCCAAAAGTTTTTTTGCCTGTAGTAGTAGCCCAGGCAGTTTCCGGTCGTTCATCAACAATATTCCAAACCGAATAACGGTCGTTTTTATCTTCAAGTTCTGAACTGGCAGAAATTTTATTTATAAGCGGCGGGTCAGGTTTAAAGATCTCAATGTCAAAATCGGGTTCAATATCTGTAAAAACCATTTTGATCACATTTTGCTCAATAACATAATTATCAGGTGAGATCCTTAAACCACGATTTTCAGTTCTGGTATTTATTTTCATTTCTCCATCTTCTTCATAAAAACTATGGAAAAAAACGGTTCTATTCACCATTTGGCTGAAGGGGATTCCTGAATCAATAAAAACAGAGATCGTGTCGATAGTTCCTTTCCATGAAGCTCCTGTAGTCAAAATGTAAATAGCTTTACCACCATCTCCATAGTGTGTAGTATACTCTTGTGAATAAGTGTTTGTAATATATTTTGTTTCACCTTTGTTAAAATGTACTTCAAAACACTCATATAATTCCTGCATATCATGTTCTCTCTGGCTTTCATTATATTTTCTGAATACTTTATATATCGAATTTCCATCAAAAGCTGAGAAATCATTAATTCCGTAACTTACTGAATGATCAGAAGATAACATATAATTTGGGAAGCCCATAACCACAGACTGTTCATCAGCATCATTTACAAATGTATAATCTACTCTATATTTACATTCATCTTCATAGAGAGTGATATGGATCTGCTCATTTTTCATTTTTACAAACTCGTTATTCATAACCTTAACATTACCGCTTGGGGAAAACCCCATAGCTGCTGCATCAGATAGAAGTTCTGTCGGATTGAAAATTAGCATAGTTAGTAGAACAATCATAAATAAAGTACCTTTTTTCATAATTCGGTTCCTCCATTTTCTAATAGGTTTGATAATACTGGTAATTATAATATTCATAATTATTTCTCCTAATATGGAAATTCTTGATTTTGAAAAATAATGTCAATTATTTATTTCGACCTTACCCGTCCAATCTTCGTTAAAACAGTTATTCGTTTAATCCCACGAATTAATTCGTGGGTTTCTTGGTGTTTATATAGAATCCCTTACTTTTCCCTTTTAACAAAAGGGAACATAAGAAAAGCAGGAAAAAAAAGATTTTTCTACCGTATAGTTCCTTCTCTTATTATAAAGAGAAGGTCCAATCTGAGCAGAGCTCGCAGTTTCGGTAACAAAACGGTTACCAAAATCAGGCGCTGCCAGAGCGACAGATAACAAATTACTTGTCTTTCTGAGCAATCTCATTATAAAGGAAGATCATAGAGAGGTTAAAAAGTATGTTAACTATTAAATGTGCACGCTGTAAACGTAAGATATTCAAGTATGAGAAGATCGGGAAAGGGAAAGTACTTCGCTGTTACAAAGATAAAATTAAAGAAGATCACAGCATTCATGACGGAAACCTGATAAAGTGCTCATGCGGGAATATCATAGGAAGAATAGAAGCAAACCATATTAAGATGAAACAGCACGCATTTATTTATACAGGAACGAAGATATGATTGAGATGAATACAAACTTAGCTTATAAGATTAATGATCACCTTGATTATTATATCTTTCTCTTTTGGATTACTTTCAGCGACCATCAAGCATAAAGCTACTAAAGTATTATCAGAAATCCTTTTTATATAATTTTCTTTATAAAGGATGTCATTAATTTTTAGAAACCAGATGAACATAAATGCAGCGATTCTTTTGACAGATCTTTTTCCGTTGTAATTGACTCAATTAGTTTTACTGTTCTTTGCAACTCTCTAATTTTATTAGATTGTTCACGGAATCTTTTTTGGTATATAGAATATCCTTTGATAATATGATCTTTCAAAACTTTAGTTGCCCAAATGCGGAATTGAGTACCTCTTTTTGAATTAACTCTATAACCAACAGAGATAATCATATCCAAATTATAATATTTTATAGTTCTTCTTATCTGACGATTACCTTCAGTCTGAACTACCGAGAAATACTCGGTAGTTGACTTTTGTTCTAATTCTTCAGTTTTATAAACATTTTTGATGTGAAGACCAATAGTATCAGTATCTTTGGTAAATAATTCAGCCATCTGTTTTTGATTAAGCCAAACCGTATCTTCTTTCAGGTTAACTTCCAGAGAAGTTTTTCCATCTTTTGCTTGAAATATTATAATATCTTTCTGCATATGAAACTCCTGAGAACTTTCTTTTGTTTGGTGATTATAGAGTCAAGTCTTTTAGACACAAAGAATACGAAGAATCACTAAATATCAAATTCCATCTGATCTCCCTTTGACTGGTCGCGGTGTAGTTCTGATTTATCGGAACGAAGACGGAAAGGGAGAAAGATCGACGTAAGTCGATCAAGAGGGTTAATACCTGTTACTTCTTTTGGATCGTCAAAATAAGTAACCAAGAAAACCTCGTCACTCTAGCAAATGCTTATTTCCTGATTTTGTTCAAAGTAAGAACCTTCATGCACTGAGCAGAGCTCGCAGTTCCGGTAACAAAACGGTTACCAAAATCAGGCGCTGCCAGAGCGACAGATATCATAACTCTTTAAGGAATTTCTTAAATTTATCCTTTTCACCTTCATTCTTGGACCAGCGCTCAACTTCATCTAAGTTTATATCATTCATTTTAGTCACTAGAATAGCTTGATCCAGACATTGCCTGTCATTCCAGAAATAAAATGCTGCAAGCCGGTCTTTTACACACTCGGTTGGAGAAATTATTCTTAATTCACCGGTTTCAAATTGCAGGATTATAATATCTTTAATAGGCTCGTTACCTACTGCTAATGGACCTGGTGGAAATTCTACTATATAGTCTGTATCAGGATGTTTGAAATATCTGTTTTCTTCATAAAATCCCAGTCCAATTAAACATTTTACCAGATCTTTCCTCTTAGTATAAAAGGTTTCTACAAAATCCAGATCCATTGATACATATTTATTTTCAGAATAAATGCTTACACAGCTTCCACCAGTTAATATTACTTCAATGTTATTTTTTCTCAAATTTGCGGAAATAAAAGCTGCCAATTCTTCCAGAGACATCTCTTTTATAGTTTTCATAATGGTTTATTCCTTCTTCTTGGACGGCGCCTGTTATATAGTAAAGTAGTTTTCATTTCTTCTGGATAGAATGATAAAGCTTTATCCAGTAAACTTCGTAATTCCTGTAAAAATGGGTAGCGTGGATTGAAAGAGTAATTGCGTGTTCTGCCAAATAACTTACTTACCAGTACGCCGCTTTCCTCCAACTTATTCAACTGGTTTTGAATGGGAGAAAGATCTGTGTTATAAAAGCGTGCAATCTCCCGGGCGTATCCATCCTCTCTACAAAGCATGAAAATGAGGATACGTTCTACGTTTATTGAACCTAACAACGTTTCCAGCATAAGACCTTCTTTTTAGGTCATATGACCTAATATTTAGGTCTAAGATCAATATCGTGATCTTTTTGTAAAGGGAAAAAAATAGTTTTGAGAGTTTATCAACATGAAACTGGGAAAAAAAGTTACTTATTATGGGATCCTGTGTTTATTTAATTTTTCAACAATATCTTCTCTGCCATTAATTTCCAGAAGCAGGTTTTTATACCAGCTAAGATAATCGGTTATCATTTTATATTTCTTTTATTGGAATACAATTCTAACTGATCGTGTATAGGGTAATATTTATATTTAGTATTATTTATTCGCAAAATTGCATGACCACTTAATTCTATTAAGATCTTCATTTTCATAAGGTTTGCGAAAAACAAAAAGATGTTCGTGCATGATTAAATAGAATTTGTATTGTTTTGCTTTCCATTCCAATTGCATTTCTATTTTTAAATATCATCTTTTATGAAAAAGAGATTACTATTTTTTTGATAATCATGAGATAATTCATATGAAATTATCTCATTAAAATTTGTTTCTGTTAAATAATTATTTTCTTTTAGAAGATTGTCGTAAGCTTCAGTTGCATTTCGTCCTGAAGAAAATCCAATTACCTGGCAATTATCAATATCAGGCACAATTGATACTGAATTAGGTTGAAAAGTATAACCTTCTGTAGATATAAAAATATAATTTCTTAATTTTGATTCCATAATTTTTTAATTTTTTCAAGCGTTCAAATAATTTTCAATTGAATAAATCTCAAATGACTTCGAATGCCAGTATGATAGTTTTTCATAATTTAGAAACTTAACTCTATCTTTTATTGATTCGAAAGCAGTAAAATTAACCTTTTTATCAAATTCTAGTTTTCTTTTTTCATTTGCTACGATTATAAATTCAACATTAAAATCCTGTAAATCAACAAATTTCAATAAAGAATTTTGTATATCAGTTTTATGTTCAATTTCAAAAAAGAAACTTGGCATTCTTCTGATGTTAAACCAGCTAACATCTACTGTTCTTGCTCGATTAATAAATTCTTCATAACTAAATCTGAAGAAGGAACTCATAGATATAATTTCTGAAAGTTTTTTACCAAGATACTTTTTATTTTTATCTTGATTTGGAATGAAAGTCGAATACTTTTTTATATTACCTATATCGACTAATAAGCCCTGATAATATGAATGATTTAATTCTTCCGTTTCTTTTATTATTTTGCCTTTTTTAAGAGCTATAATATCCTCTGGTAGTTTATTACTATAGGATTTTAAAGCCCAAAGTCCAGGTTTAATGTTTAAGAAAAAACGTTCATCTTGAACAATTCTTCTAATACTCGCAAAAGGTGTCTTAGTTACCCATTTCGAGACATCAACATTTTGATTAAGAAATCCTAAAGTAGCAAAACCACCATTTTCTTCCATTACTTTTATCACAGCTTCATATTGTTTCATTTATTGCACCATTTATTTCTTTATACATGTTTATAGCTTCTTCTAAAGAACCAAAAGCAAATTCTGCTATTTCCTCAATCGTTGCAATATTTGCAGTTTTTTCAAACTCTCTATTTAAAAAATTAAAAAAATCTGAACTATAAATAATTTTTTTAATTTCATCCTTTCTCATAATAATTAACCTCTTATTTTTTTAAATTAACCTATCTGTTTTAATAAAATTTAAAAATCCCAAACTTCCAGTCAAACATTTTTTATTAATAATCATTAAATTAGTTTTAAAGAGTAGGTATTTCTTCAGCCTTGGTAAAATTACCTTTATTAATTTTTGTATTGAATAAAGTCTTATTGACTTCCATAATATTTTCAGGTAATTTTTTTCTATTTCAGGAATTAATTGTGTTTTGCCGCCTGCCCATTTTAAGAATGGTTTTGCTTCTTTATTATTAAATAATTTCAATTGTGCCTTTTGCATAATTTCTCAATTTTAAATTATTAATCTAATTAAAAAATTAAATGCTTTCGAATAGAGCGGATATTTTTATATTAAGAGCGTTTGCAATCTTCTCGATATTAGTTATTGAAATATTTCTTTTACCGTTTTCTACGCTATTAATGTATGTCCTGTCTAATGATGCTCTGCCCGCAAGCTCCATTTGTGTTAAACTCGCTTTAGTTCTTAATTCTTTAATTCTCTTTCCGATTTTTTCTTTGATATTCATATTGCTTAGTAAACGAAATGTTGATTTTAGGTCAACGGACTATAAGTCACATTGTGCGTGTTTTTAATTTTAATCTTACTTGTGAGACAAAAATTCATTTAAGTCTCACGAAAATGAGATCATGAGACTAACGATTATGCTTTTTTAGAATTAATGAGAAAAGAGATAAATATTATTTATTCTACTAACTGGGTAACAACTGCTAAGTTATTATCCCATTGAATGATTTTATTACTCTATTGAATTTTTCTCCATTTTGCGTATCTTCCTTTTGAGATTGCTTCAATTTTGTTTTTGGCATGTAATTGCTTCAATATATGACGGATCATATCTCTACTAACTAAAGGACAGGCTTTTTCTATATCTCCAATTGTGAAATTACCAATAAAATTTTCTATTGTTTTTACTATCATTTCTGTTTTGCTTCCACGACCTGAAACAACCACATTAGCTCTTCTTTCAAATTCATCGTATGCAGCTAACATTGTTGAAAGAAAATAAGTTATCCATGGGATAATATTGTGATTTCCTTCATGCCAGTTTTGAGAGGATGTTTTTAATGTATCATAATATGATTCTCTTGTATTTTCTATTATTCTTTCCAAACTTATGTAACGCCCAACTTCATATCCCTGCTGATATAGAAGCAATAAGCTAATTAATCTTGAAATTCTTCCATTGCCATCTAAGAAAGGGTGGACGCAAAGAAAATCTAGAATATAAGATGGAATTAATATCAAAGGTTCTATTTTATTATCCTGAAGTTCTTGATTGAATCTTTCATGTAAATTTGTCATAAAGTTACTAACCAGATGTGTTTTTACAGTTTTGAATCGGATTATTTTTTTACCATCTGGAAGTATTTCACTGATCTCGTTATCAGTAACTTTCCATTTACCCCCCGGGATGCCGGTATATTTCAAAATATCACGATGAAGTTGTTGAACAACAGTTACTGTAAAGGGAATATCTTTTGCTGAACTATGAATTAGGGAAAGAACATCTCTATATCCTGCTATTTTAGCTTCATTCCGATTCTGAGGTTGTGATTTATTTTTCATAATTTCGTTGAAACGCTTTTCATCCAGTGTAATATGCTCAAGTCGATTTGAGGATTCCGTACTTTGAATTATGGCGAAATGTCGTAAATTTTCCAGAACATCTGGTGCTTGTTTTTTGTACAGGTCTTGTTTCCCTTTGCATTCACCGATTTTTCTGATCATTAAAATCATTTCGTTAGTTAATGTTAATTTCTTTAAAAAATTATTAAATGATTTCATGTTTTTCCCCTAATGATTAATCGGGTAACAATAAAACCAATAGGGTAATAACTGTCAAGTTATTACCCTATTGGAAAATTATGTTATTCTATTTAAACTTGAAATTCTTTTCCCTGAATAGTTCAATGCAGGTCTCCACGATATGTGTATCGTAGAGGATGCCTTTGTTCTCTTCCAATTCTGCCAGTGCTTGTTTAATGCCTTTACTGGGTCGGTAAGGTCGGTGCGAAGCCATAGCTTCCACCACATCTGCCACAGCTAGAATTTTAGCTTCCAGATGGATCTCTTCATCTTTCAATGCGTTGGGATAGCCGCTTCCGTCCAACCGTTCATGGTGCTGCAGAATAATATCGGCAATAGGCCAGGGGAAGTCTATGGTCTTTAGTATATCATAGCCGGATTTGGGGTGATTATGCAGCAGGCTTATCTCAAATTGGTTCAATTCGAAAGGCTTGGTGAGTATTTCCACCGGAACCACAATCTTGCCTATATCGTGAATTATGGAAGCTATCTTTAAACAATCCTGTGTATCATCGGAAAGTCCCATCTCTTTGGCAATAGCAGAGACCAATTGGCTCACTCTTTTTTGGTGTCCGGCAGTATATGGATCACGCATTTCCACAGCATAGATAAGTCCGCTCACTGTATCGTTAAGCAGTTTCTGTAATTTCACATTCATACCGAGTAGTTGTTTTTCTGCTTTTTTGCGGATGGCAATTTCCTTTTTCAAATCTTTGTTGCTCACTTCCAGTTGAGAGGTTTTTTCCTGTACCCGCTTTTTCAGGTCTTTGTTCAGGAAATCCAGTTCCACCCGGTTCTCTTCTATCAGACGGGCAATAAAGAAATCCCTCCTGGCATAGAACTCGATGGAATAAGCAGCGAACATTCCTATAACATTGGTGCTTATAAAGAAATAGTTGTACTTCATCAGCATTTCGACAGGAGTATGTATAAACCAGACAGCAGTGAATTCATACATCACTAGAATAATAATACTGGTGAGTATGGCAGGAATAAACCGGATACTTATAAATATATAGATGAAAACAAAAGTGATAATTAACGTTGCGTAATAAGCAAAATCGAAAGGTTTTGGTGAAAAATACAACATTACCATAAGACTGAATCCATACAATATCATGCAGAAAGCCAGTGCGATATCGCGACATTTATAAAAATCCTGGGAAAAGGAAGAAACAAATATCAATAGACCTACCGGTATCATTACAGAGAACCGGATAAGCCAGAATAAATATCTCATGTCAGATTCAATGTGCATGTCCAGGATACCATAAAGCGCATACAGCAATAAAGCCAGAAAGAACGATATACGCACCTGATTAATGGATTTTTTATGATAGTCGATAAGAAATTCCTCTTCAATTTCATTTTCAAAAGAGAGTGTATAAGGATTCAATTTCATATCTTTGAATCCAGGTAAAATATCAGTTAACTTTGTCATAATCATATTCCTTAATAATAGAAATTCCTTACTATCAGCATTTGAATTCAGGAAACTTGTTTACGAATGCAAAAAGCATTCCTTTTTGTCAATTGTAAAATACTATTCTTTTCTTAGAACATTAGCAAATAGAAAGATAATAAAGGTGCTTTTGTTAATTAAAACACCTTTTAAGAAAATCAAAATGCCCGCAGGTTTTTTAGAATTCTGATGAATACTGATGGTGAGCTTATTAGCATTGCATGGGATGTAATTAATTATTTTTTACTTTACACTTTTGAATTGGACTAAGATTTTTACTTACAATTATAAAAAAAGTAATCTTATTTTGGGAGATAGATATGAAAGTTTCTGAAAAGATCGAAGCTTTAAAGAAAAGAGCAGAAAAAACTAAAGAAATGGGTGGTAAGGCTCGTATAGAGAAACAACACGAAAAGCATAAGCTTTCTGCCCGGGAACGTCTTGACCTTCTATTTGATGAAGGTACGTTCCGCGAAATAGACATGTTTGTAAAACACCGTTCCACGAACTTCAATATGCCCACCACAGAAATTCCATCCGATGGCGTTATCACGGGTCATGGGCTGGTAAATGGTCGTCCGGTTTTTGCCTATGCACAAGATTTTACATCTCGCGGTGGTTCTCTGGGAGAACAACATGCCCAGAAGATGGTTAAAGTAATGGATCTTGCCATGAAAGCGGGTGTACCCATCATTGGCATGAACGATTCGGGTGGTGCCCGCGTGGAAGAAGGTATAGATTCATTAAAAGGTTATGGAGATATTTTCTTCCGTAATTCCAGAGCTTCCGGTGTAATACCGCAGATATCTTTGATCATGGGACCAACAGCCGGTGGAGCAGTTTATTCTCCAGCAATGACCGATTTTGTGTTTATGGTAAAAAATAGCGGTTATATGTTCATTACCGGACCCAGCGTTATCAAATCTGTTACGGGAGAAGAAACTACTTTTGAAGAACTGGGTGGAGCGATGACCAATAACACCAAAAGCGGGAATGCTCATTTTGCCTGTGAAAGTGACGAAGATGCTATCGAACAGGTAAAAATGCTACTTAGTTATATTCCTGGTAACAATCTGGATGATCCACCGATCATCCCTACGGGAGACGACCCCGGCAGACTGTGCCCGGAACTGGATACGATAATTCCGGATAATCCCAAAGCCGGTTACGATATGAGAGATATTATTCATTCTATCCTCGACTATGGAGAGTTCTACGAAATTCACGAACATTTTGCTCAGAATGCAGTTATCGGTTTTGGTCGGTTGAATGGTAAAACTGTGGGTATCATTGCCAACCAGCCGCTTGTTTTGGCAGGATGCCTGGATATCAATGCTTCCGATAAGATCGCTCGTTTCATTCGTTTCTGCGATGCTTTCAATATTTCACTTATCACTTTTGTAGATGTACCCGGATATCTGCCCGGCTGTGATCAGGAATGGGGTGGAGTTATTCGTCATGGAGCCAAGATCCTCTGGAGTTATTCCGAAGCAACAGTTCCCAAGCTTACGGTTACAACTAGGAAAAGTTATGGTGGTGCCTATATTGCTATGAGTTCCCAACATCTGGGAGCAGATGCACTTTTTGCCTGGCCCTCTGCAGAAATTGCCGTGATGGGTGCTCAGGGTGCAGTAAATATAGTTGCCAGTTACAGGAAAGAGATAAAAGAAGCAAAAGACCCCAAAGCAAAAAGACAGGAAAAAATAAAAGAATACGAGGAACTTTTTAACAATCCTTACAGCGCAGCTGAGCGCGGATATATAGACGCTGTAATTCAACCCTGCGAAACCCGTGTAAGACTTATCGATGCGCTGGACCTACTTTACACAAAGAAAGAAAATATTCCGCCTAAAAAACACGGAAACATTCCCTTATAGGAACTAAACGTGAAAAAGAATAAAAAACTACAAGCCGCCATTGCCGGTGTAATACAATTCCTCATGCAAGAGGAAGAAAATAACAACAATAAGAAAAATAATCACTGGGTGATGTCTGGCAGAAAGATAATCATGCACAATCGTATGTTAGTGCAGAGAAGAGATTTTAAGCGGTGAAGCGGTTGGAAGCGTGGAAGTGTGAAAGCGTTGTAGCGTAAGGAAGAGGATGCATAAAGATTTGGATGTATGGAAGCTGGGAATTAACCTTGTAGAGAAAATATATAAAATTACATCTCAATTTCCAAAATTTGAACATTTTGGTTTATCTTCTCAGATGCAACGTGCTGCTGTTTCTATTCCTTCTAATATTGCAGAAGGTGCTGCTATAAATTCTGAAAAAGAATATAGTCACTTTCTATATATAAGCCTGGGTTCATTATCTGAGTTGGAAACTCAATTAATTATTTCACAAAAATTAAAATATATTAACGATAAATTTATTTTTGAAGAAGTTGAAAAACTTAGAAGAAAATTACTAAATTTTATAAAATATTTTAAAGAAAAAAACGCGTAAACGGTTTTCTCTTATGCGCTTTTCTCTTATAATGGAGGAATAAATGAAATTTGATACACATGGCATTCTGGAAATGTCAAAGATGAATTATGACCCGAACCGTCCCCAAGCAAAAAACCCTATCAAGATACAGGATCTTAGTTTCCGTGATGGTCATCAGAGTATTTTTGCTACCCGCGGCAGAACGGAGGACATGCTGCCAGTGGCTGAGAGGATGGATGAAATCGGATTCTATTCCATGGAAATATGGGGTGGAGCTACTTTTGATACAATGCACAGATTCTTGAATGAAGATCCCTGGGAAAGGATCAGGACCCTTAAAAAATATATTAAGAAAACTCCTTTCTCGATGCTGCTCAGAGGTCAAAATGTTGTAGGATACCGTAATTATGCCGATGATGTTGTGGAAGCATTCATCCAGCGAGCCTGCGATAATGGGATCGATATCTTTCGTGTGTTCGATGCTCTTAATGATTTCAGGAATTTTGAAACTGCTGTAAAGATAATTAAAAAGAATAAAAAACATTTCCAGGGAACCATCTGCTATTCTCTCACAGAACCACGCATGGGTGGCGACACATATAATCTGGATTATTACCTGGAAAAAGCAAAGCAACTCGAAGAGATCGGTGCCGATACCATTTGCATTAAAGACATGGCCGGGTTGGTTTCTCCTTACGATGTTTATAACCTGATCCGCATACTTAAAAAACAGACAAAAATTCCGTTACATCTGCATACTCACTTCACTTCCGGAATGGGTGATCTGGCTATTTTCAAAGCCATTGAAGCCGGAGTGGATATTGTTGATACATGTATGGCTCCTTATGCTTATCGAACTTCTCATCCTGCTGTAGAACCATTAGTTGTGTCTCTTTTGGGAACGAACAGGGATACTGGTTTTGATATAAAAAAAATAGCTGTGATCGATAAAGAAATGGAAAAGATCATTCCGAAATACAAACACCTGCTCGATGATACAAAAAATGCCATCATCGATATCAATGTTATTCTTCATCAAACTCCTGGTGGAATGCTTTCCAACCTGGTGAATCAGCTTCGCCAGATGGATGCTCTGGACAGGTTGGATGATGTTTTCGAAGCTTTGCCAAGAGTAAGAAAAGAACTTGGGCAGGTTCCATTAGTTACTCCCACCAGTCAAATCGTGGGAATTCAAACAGTAAATAATGTTCTTTATGATAAAGAAGAAGGAGAATATTCCCAGATTACAGAACAGGTAAAAGACCTCTGCTTTGGATTATATGGAAAGACTACACTTCCTATCGATAAAAAAGTTCAGAAAAAAGCTTTGAAAGGATATCCTCGTGGTGAAACACCAATTTCTACACGTCCCGGTGATACACTGGAACCGGAACTTCCCAAAGTGAAAAAAGAGGTTAAAGGACTGGCAAAAGATCTGGATGATGAAATTATCTGCGCACTTTATCCTTTAACGGGTAAACGCTTTCTGAAATGGAAATATGGTTTGGAAGAAATTCCTGATGATGTAAAACCTAAAACTCTGGAAGAAGTGGAAAAAGAAAAAGAAATAGTACGAAAAGCTCTTTCCGGTGAACTCACAGCCAAAGTCGGCAAAGATAAACCTGCCAACCTGCGCCCATTTGATGTGTATGTAGATGGTGAACATTTTAATGTGGAAGTAGCAGATCCCAACGCCCGTGGAGTTAGTGTAAGCTTACAGAAAAAAGAAAAGAAAGCTGTAGAAACAGATGATTCAGGCAATCTGCGTGCTCCCATTCCGGGAATGATCCTCGAGTACAAAAAGAAGGTTGGGGATATCGTAGAAGTTGGTGAAACCGTGGTCGTGCTGGAAGCCATGAAAATGTTCAATAACCTGGCAGCACCATGCGATGGTGAGATCAAGGATATTGTTTTTAAAGCTGGTGAATCAGTTGTAAAAGGAGATATTCTCTGCTATATTGAGCCGGCGAAAAAATAACTGTAAGAAACACCTGTATAAAATATAAAAAGAAACCCGCAGAAATGCGGGTTTTATTTTGATAAGTTTTTTTCCAAATAATTATTTTTGTATATTTAAATAATCCTTTTTTACCCAGCCAGACCATGATCTATCATTCGGTGTAATGGTGAATTTTACCCAGTTATTTTTTTCTTCCACCACAAAGATAGTGACTCCCTTCATTAGTTTACCGATAGGATCGACGGCATAATAGGTGCCGGGACCAATGCGGATGTTCACATTATCTGTATTACAAGAGGCTACATAATTCACTGCATGAGGCTGGTATTTGGGATTCATGGAAGTAACGATTGGCTCGGTTAGAGTTTCATCAACTTCCTTGGTTGTTACTACCTTCCGATCTACCTTCCGGTCTACGGTCTTCTGGTCTACGGTCTTTTGGTCTACGACCTTTTGGTCTTTTTCCTTTTTTACGATCCAGTAACTTTGTACGAAATTAATATTTTTTTTCAACTCTTCACCAATTTTACCGGCTTGCGTTTGTGAATATTGATCTGCCAGACGAAGGCGGTAGAAAGTGGTGCCGTTCTTCACTGTATAGGTAATCTTAGCTTTGTAACCTCTTTGTTCCAGATCTCTTTTTCTTTTTTCTACAGTTGAACGATCGCGATTTGCCAATATCTGGATCTCGTATTCTTTTTTGCCTGTATCTATTTTTGTTTTAGTTTCCTTCTCTTTTCTTACGATGGGAACAGTAGTTGTAACGCTTTTACCTTCTTTGATCTCATCCAGCCAGAATTCCTTAACATTCCGAGAATCTTTAATAAGTTTATCTCCCAGAGCCAATGCTTCAGGTTCGGAATATAAACCGCGCATACGCAATCTGTATATTATTTTTGTACCTTTTGTTATGGTTAGTATTTTGGTTTTATAACCCAGTTTATCAAGATTTATTTTTATTTGCTCGACCCTGGAATAATCGGCACTGGCCAAAAGTTGTATTTCAAATTGTTTATCTTCTTCCAATTTTACAGCTGTAACCACTTCTTCCTTGCGAGTTGAAACAGGTTCTTTTTCTGTTACAAAGGGTTTTTCCTTATGGACAAATTCTGTTTTAGTTTCGATCTCATCCAGCCAGAAACTTTCGATAGCAGGATATTTCTTTTTTAATTCCTCACCCAATGCTAAAGCTTCTTCCTCATGGTAGAGCCCTTCCATACGCAGGCGGTAGATGATCTCACCTTCTCTTTTCAGTTTGGTTATCTTAGTTTGATATCCGGCTTTAGCCAGCTTATTCTGCAGGTGCTCCACTTTTGCGTACTTATTGCTGGCCAGAATTTGCAGGGCAAATATCTCTTCATATTCAGGAAGGTATTCTTGTTCTACCCTGGCTGTATCCAGAGTTGTCTTAGATATCTCGATCTTTTGTTTTTCTGCAGTAGCTTTTACTTTATGCGTAACAGTACCAACGATAAAAGCAATTATGCTAATAAGTGCAGCGATAGCTATAATTATTACGATCAAGGCTATAACTTTTCTCATAATTTATCCTTACATAACACCTGGAAACATTAACCAATTAATAAACCAGATCATTACACAGTTCTCAATTATATTTTCCCTTCTCAACAGAGCAACACAACTTATTATTTTTTATAATCTTCCAAATGTGAAAAAACTATAATGATGTTTTTTGGCAACAAAAAATTTATCTCAGTTCATTTTCCGGTCAATCTATGTTTAGAATATTATTGTTTTTCACTGAGTATTTAATAATAAATTCCTTAATTTTTACCTTTCCAGATACTGTGTTCTGTAACTAAGTCTGCCGTTTTTATATTCAAATATTCTAAAAGAAGGCTGTCTGCCCCAATGATCTGTTACAGAGGCAGAAATATAAAGTGGTACTTCGCCCAGCCAGTAATGTTCATCCCTGTGAAAATGCCCGGCGAGCACAGCTACAACGTTGTAAGCATTCAGTACTTCTTCCCAACTTGAACGAATGTCTGTTTCCCAGCCGTTGTGCATTTTATTCAGGTAAAAATCTTCTACAGAGGGGATATGATGGAAAACTACAGTTGGTCTGCCTTCAGCACGCTTGAGTGCTTCCTCCAGTTCCTGCAATGGATCAAAATCTTCTACTGAAAATGATCTTGCCAGCGGATTTGAATAAAGTCCGATAAAAACAATTTCCCCGAACTTATTCTCAGTAATCAGTGGTCCGAAACGTTCTATGTAAGCATCTTTTGTGCTATCAAGATTATTACGATAGATATCATGGTTACCCGGGATCAATAGAAGCGGAGCTTCCAATTGTTCAAGTGCTGAAATAGCGTTTATTACGGCAATTGTATCTTCCATTCCATAATTTACAATATCACCGGTGTGAACGATGCATTGAATGTGCATGGGAAGATTATTGATCTGCTCCACAATTTTCTGTGTAAGTTTTAGGTTATTCTCTGTTCCTACATGTGTATCTGTCATATGCACAAAATAGAAATGGTTATTCAGGCTGTCTGATACTTCTTCCTGAGCATACAATGAAACACAGAAAATATATGCTGTAACGAAAAGTAACCACAGATATCTTCTGTTTAAATTTTGGTATCTTAGCATTATTTTCCCTCCTTATTATTTTGAGCTATAAGTTCTGCAAAATAGAGTTTTTTTGTCATCCTGAGAAATTCTTCTTGCTTTTCCATCGAAGGATCTCCACTTATAATGAGACTTGTCCGTCGTGGAGGATTCTTCGTGAGAAAAATTTTCGAAGATTTCCTCAGAAAGACAGATTTTTTCATTTTACAGAATCCCTTTATTTATTGTTAGTTTAACGACGTTCCAGATACAATAACCTGGTTATAAAAATTGCCAGCAATAAAGCAAAATGACACATAATGGAAGGCAATGCTCCTCTTGTATAAGGAATGGCAATTACCGTTATCAGAGAGGGTAGAATAAAAGCCAGTGAACCCAGAAGCATCTGACCCAAAAGTAGACGCTGCTTGTAATCTTTGCAGATCATCACACCATGTGCCGATAGAAACAACATCCCCAGCATTCCCAGATGATAAAATCCGGCATAAATAATATACTGCGGCATGGGATTGGAATAACGGGCAAATATAATCGTACATACCGATTTCGTTACAAAACTTTTGTCTATAAATAGCCAAATGCTGATTAATAAAGCAAGCGTGAACATTAAACGTGTAAACCAGTAAATTGCTTTTTTCTTTGTGGGAAAAAGCAGAACAATTAACAGGATACCTGCAGGAGGAAGCCAGGCTATTATTATAAATGCCAGACGTGAAAAAAATATGCTGCTCTGTGGAGCGGTACAGATCACCACTTCTAATATCTGGTATGCTGCCAGCAGAAAAAGAAGGACACTACTTGCATAAATGATCTTTTTTCTTCCTGCTCCCAGCAAAGCCCACACAGCAGCAATAATCTCAAAGAGTGCAGTTGCTATCGATAATATCGGTGAGTAATTCATATAAAAAATCCTTATTTTTTCATTTTTATAATTTATGTAGAATATCTTTATTTTTAAAAGGAATGTGTCAAACGAAAAATTCGTGGATATATTTTCTCTCATTCCCATCTTTTCAGTTGGGAATGTGGTAAGATGCGAAGTTTCTACTTCGCAAATTGAAGCAGAAGCTTTATAAAATTATTGCTTTCCGAAGCAGAAGCTTCGGAAAGAAGAGAAGAGAAGATTTTCAAAAAATAATAGACACAAAACACAACCTTCTTTAAAAAGAATAAGGCAAGACTTGACTCGTTTGAACCACTCAAGAGTGGTCAGATGAGTTGAGAATTGCGAATTAAAAACATTGGTTTCGCTTCAAGCTTTGCATCGAAGCAAGTCCAATGGAAGTTGGAGTTATATGAAAAACAAACTCTTTCTCATCGATGGCACAGCGCTTATCTACCGTTCATTCTTTGCCTTTATCCGTAACCCACTGTATAATAGCAAAGGATTTAATACCAGTGCCATTTACGGTACCATCAATGCCTTCCTGCGAATGGCAGAGCGTTACAACCTGCAGCACGTTGCTATCTCCTTCGACCGTCGGGAGAAAACCTTCCGTCATGAAATAACAGATACTTACAAAGCGAACCGTCCACCTGCTCCCGATGAACTGCATGCCCAGGTAGAACCGATAAAAGAATTTTTTGAGTTAATCGGCATCCCGGAAATTTCAAAAGCCGGATATGAAGCCGATGATGTACTGGCAACTTTGGCAGAACGCTATAAAAAAGATTATGATGTGATCATCGTCACAGGTGATAAGGATTTCGCTCAGATCGTGGATGAGCAGGTTACACTCTATGATCCATCCAAAGAAAGAGTTACCGATTTTGATGGTGTTATCGAAAAATACGGACTCAAGCCAGAGCAGTTCGTAGATTACCTGGCTATCTGTGGCGACAGTGCCGATAATATTCCCGGTGTTCGTGGCATCGGGCCCAAAGGTGCAGCCAAACTTCTGCAGGAATTCAGTACGCTGGAGAATGTTTACGAAAACCTGGAAAGCATTTCTGCGAAGGGAATACATGATAAACTGATCGAATCGAAAGAAGCTGCTTTTCTTTCTAAAAAACTGGCTGCTATTGTGCGGGATGTACCGCTGGATATTGCAAATGACAGAACGTTCCTGTTCGATAAAAGCAAACTGGCTAATGCGATAGAATTCTTAAGAAAATTTGAACTTAATTCTATCGTTAAGAAAGTATTAAATTACGGCAATCCGGCAGTGCAAAACAAGATCAAAGAAAAGCAGCAGGAATTCAAAACAGAATTCGATTTTGCGGAAGAAACAAAAGATATCAAATTCGAAACAGTTCTTATCGATAACAAAGGTGATTTCCAAAATATGCTGCAGGAATTTAAAAGTAAAGATGTAGTTGCCATCGATACCGAAACAACTTCCACCGATCCGCTACTGGCAGAACTGGTGGGAATTTCACTCTGCGTAAATAATGAGAAAGCATATTACGTTTCCATTGCTCATCAGATGGCGGAAAATGTGCTCAAAAAAATAGTGCTGGAAGAATTGAAAAAGAATTTCCAGGGCAAACTATTGATCGCACACAACATCAAATATGACTTCCTGATTTTGCAGAATGCTGGCTGGGAAATAGAAAATGAAGTATTCGATACAATGATAGCAGATTACCTTTTGAATCCCACTTCTCGTCATAGTCTGACTGCCTGTAGTAAGCGCGAACTGCACCACGGAATGATACCGCTCTCCGATCTTATCGGTAAAGGAAAGAAGCAGATAACATTCGATATGGTTCCTGTAGATCAAGCCGCTGAATATTCTGCGGAAGATGCCAATGTTACGTTTCGCCTGCACAAGATATTCGAAAGTAAATTAATTCAAGCCGATTTGTTCAAACTTTTTGAAGAAATAGAAATGCCGCTCTTTCGCTCACTGGCAAAAATGGAATTAAACGGAGTAAAGATTGATACAAAAATTTTAGCAGAAATATCTAAACGCAACCAGAAAAGATTGGGTGAGCTTACACGTGAAATTTATGAATTAGCTGGCTCTCAGTTCAATCTGAACTCTCCCCAACAATTGGCAAAAGTGTTGTTTGAAGACCTGGGAATTGATCCCACCAAGAAAATAAAAACTGGTTATTCTACAGATGTTACAGTGTTGGAAGAATTGGCTAAAGAGCATGAAATAGCTCGGGTTTTAATGGAATACAGACAGCTTTCCAAACTGGAATCGACTTACGTTACAGCATTGCCAAGTTTGGTAAATCCTAAGACCGGACGGGTGCATTCTTCTTTCAATCAAACCGTGGCATCCACGGGAAGGTTATCGAGTTCAAACCCAAATATGCAGAATATCCCCGTACGCACCGATCTGGGTAAAGAGATCCGTTATGCTTTTGTACCCGAAGATGAAAATAGCGTAATTCTGGCAGCAGATTATTCACAGATAGAACTGCGCATTCTAGCTATGCTTTCTAAAGATGATAAGATGATAAAAGCCTTTCGGAATAGAGAGGATATTCACCGCGAGACAGCCAGCATAATTTATGATATTCCCAAGCAGGATATTTCTTCGGATCAGCGCCGTTATGCCAAGATCATCAATTTCGGTTTGATGTATGGAATGGGTGCATTTCGTGTTTCAAACGAATTGGGAATTTCCAGGAAGGAAGCATCCGAATTCATAGAAAATTATTTCAGCAAATTTCCAACCATAAAAAATTATATCGATTCCGGGATAGAACAGGCAAAAAAGGATGGATATGTTTCCACCATTTTTGGCAGGAAACTTTATCTTCCGGAACTGAACAGTTCCAATAAAATGCGGATGCGAGAAGCAGAACGCGTAGCTACCAACATGCCGATCCAGGGCAGTGCTGCTGATATTATCAAAATAGCGATGATAAATCTGAACGAAAAAATCAAAGATGATCCAGATATAAAAATGATCATCCAAGTACATGATGAGCTGGTCTTTGAAGTGAAAAAAGAGAAACTCGATTTAGCAAAAAAACTGATTGTTACGGAAATGGAGAATGCTCTGCCGAAAGAATATTCCGATATTGTTCCTTTGGTGGTTGATGTTGGTGTTGGCAACAATTGGTTTGAAGCGCATTGAGATAAGCAAGTAACACCAAATAAAAATATTGACATTAATTCCCTATTTAGATATTTAGGCAACAGACTAAATACTTCTGGAATGGAGGAAGAGGTTAATGTTAAATGATAGAGTTTTCAAAGCTCTTTCGGATGCAAACAGGCGGAAGATAATAAGCCTTCTCAGAAGGAAGGATATGACCGCCGGGGAGATCTCAGAGCAATTCGATATTTCCAAACCTTCTATAAGCGAGCACCTGAAGATCCTGAAAAATGCTGAACTAATAAGCTCGGAGAAAAACGGGCAGTTCATAACCTACTTTCTTAATTCATCGATCTTGGAAGATGTGATAACATATTTTATGGAAATAGTAAAAACAAAGGAGTAAAAAATGAGTAAGTTCAAATGGTGTTTTATGATAATTATAATTCAAATAATTTTGTCTTTTTATCTGGGTTTATCCTTGCCGGAAGATGCAAATATTCCCTGCCACTGGAACATCAAAGGTGAGATTGACGGATACTATGGAAAATGGACAGGAGTACTTTTATTTCCCGGAATAAATTTAGCAATGTTACTTCTGATGATAGCGCTTCCGTATATTTCCGTGCGGTATAAGAATGCACAGGAAAGATTTGATAAAGTAATTCCCAGCTTGGCAACTATCATCATTTTTTTCTTCGCAGGTATTCATATTTACATGATCTTGTTAGCTAAAGAAATTTTAAATCCAAGCGGGAATATGATCTTTTACATTATCGGGTTAATGTTCATAATGCTGGGAAATCTTCTGCCAAAAATCCCATCAAACTTCTTTGCTGGTGTCCGCACTCCATGGACTCTTTCATCTGAAGATGTATGGAGAAAAACTCATCGTTTGGGTGGGATCAGTTTTATAATTGCCGGTCTTTTAATGATCGTGATCACAGCAATTTTGGGAAACAATAGTACAGCAAATATCATAATGGTCGTTCTGTTTATGTCATTAGTTTTATATCCGGTGCTTTATTCATTTATTTTGTATAAGAAAGAAGAAAAAAAATAGCAGTTTTTTTTATTTAAAGAATTATTTAAACGTGTCAATTTATTAAGGTTGACACGTTTTTTTAAATTCCCAATTTGGCTTCCTAAATTTATTAAAGACAGGAGAATTTTAATGGCAAAAAAAGTAACGATTTTCGGAGCAGGATTAGTAGTTAAACCAATGGTGGATTATCTAGCAAAACATGGTTATGATATTGTAATCGCCAGTAGAACGTTGAGCAAAGCGGAAAAACTGGCTGCACCGCATTTAAATGCAACAGCAAAACAGTTCCTATCCGATGATGAACAGGCAATGGAAGAATTTATAAAAGCAAGCGATCTGGTTGTGAGTTTGCTTCCTGCAACCTATCATGTGAAAGTGGCAAAAAAATGTATCGAATTCAAAATAGATATGGTAACCACATCTTATATCAGTCCGGAAATGCGGGCTTTGGATCAGCAAGCAAAAGATGCTGGAATTATCATTTTGAACGAGATCGGTGTTGACCCCGGTATCGACCATATGAGCGCAATGAAGATTTTCCATCATGTAGAAAATGGAGGTGGAAAGATAGTCAGTTTTATGAGTTATTGCGGTGGACTGCCGGCTCCGGAAGCCAATACAAATCCTCTTGGATACAAATTCTCCTGGGCCCCCAAAGGCGTGCTGAAAGCCGCAGGGAATGGTGCTCGTTTTATGAGGGATGGCAAAGTCATTGAGGTCGAGGGAAAAGACCTTTTCAGGAATTACTGGTTCGTGGATGTGGAAGATGCAGGAACATTGGAAGCATATCCCAACAGGGATTCTATGGGATATATCGATCTCTATGGATTGAAACACCTGAAAACAATGTATCGCGGAACTTTTAGAAATATAAGTCATTGCGATACCTGCTACATCATGTCTCAAATGGGATTCTATAAAGAAGACGAAATATTCGATAATCTGGAAGGAACAGTTAAAGAATTTATTCTTACTAAGATGTTGAAAATGGAGAAAGATAAATGTCTGAAGACAATTCTGATGGAAAAATACAACTTGCCTGAAACCAGTGTGATCTTAAAGAAATTTGCGTGGCTAGGTTTCTTTGACGACACACCGGTTCCAATTGAGAAGGGTGGGGCTGTAGATGTTCTCACTGCAATTATGTTAGATAAAATGTCTTATGAAGAAGGTGAGCGTGACCTGCTGGTTCTTCATCATCAGTTTATTGCCGAATATCCGAATAAAACCCAGAAGATAACTTCCACAATGATAGACTATGGCATTCCCAATGGTGATACTTCAATGGCAAGAACAGTATCTCTTCCTGCCGCTATAGGTGTGCATATGATTCTGGAAGGGAAGATCAATATAAAAGGTGTTCATATGCCGATCTTACCCGATATTTATAATCCTGTTCTTGAGGAATTGGAAAAGCTGGATATCAAAGTTGTGGAGAGATTTTATTAAGAAAATTAACCACGAAGAAAACCAAGTTAAAAATCTCTATGTTTTTCGTTTGTCTGAAATAACTTTATTGAAGACAAGTGAACTCAGTGGTTAATTAAATTGTTCATCTTTGTTCGTTGTTAAAAAGGAGCTGAATGAAAACTCTCGGTATCATAAAAGAAACAAAAAATAAATGGGAACGCCGCGTTCCTTTGAATCCTGAAGCAGTAAAACAACTCATCGAAAAAGGTTTTGAAGTAATCATTCAACCTTCACAAATACGAATATATAAAGATGGCGAATATAAAGCAATGGGAGCAGAGCTCAGCGAAGACCTCTCCCGATGCGACTTTATAATTGGTGTAAAAGAAATCCTATTGGATGCTTTAATCCCCGGAAAACCGCATCTGTTCTTTTCTCATACTATAAAAGGGCAAGATTACAACATGCCGCTCCTGCAGAAGATTCTGGATGAGAATATCACGCTTTTGGATTATGAGAAAATTTTAGATTCAAAAAATCGAAGACTTATTTTTTTCGGAAAATTTGCCGGAAATGCTGGGATGGTGGATACTTTGTACTGTCTAGGTCAAAGATTGAAACAACATCATGGACTGGAAACTCCATTCTTAAAATTAAAACAATCTTACAAATACAAATCTGTTCAGGATGCAATTGAACATCTTAAAATTATTGGAAAAGAGATCAAAGAAAATGGCCTTCCCAAAGAGATAACACCATTGAATATTTTCCTGCTTGGCTACGGACATGTAGCTTCTGGTTGTAAAGAGATATTGGGGACATTTCCCGCTGTTGAAGTTAATCCTGAGAATTTTGAAACTCATCAAAAAAAATATGAAAACAATAAAGTTTATTTTTCTATTTTCAAAGAAAAACATTTAGTAGAAAGAAAAGATGGAAGCCAATTCGATTTGCAGCATTTCTTTGAGCATTGCTCAGCATATAATTCCAAATTTGAAAAATATCTTCCATATTGTAGTGTTTATATGAATACAATTTACTGGAATACGGATTGCCCGGTTTATTTGAAAAGATCAGAATTAGCAAAAATTCAGGGTGAAAACCAAAAACTGATCATTATGGGAGATATCAGTTGCGATATAAATGGTTCAGTTCAAGCTACTGTAAAATATACAACACCCGATGATCCAGTTTTCATCTTCAATGCAAAGACAGGTGAAGTTACAGATGGATTTATCGGGGAAGGTTATGCAGATATGGCTGTAGATAATCTGCCCTGTGAATTTGCCAGGGAAGCTTCGGATTATTTCTCAGATGCTTTAATGCCATTTATGGAAAAAATGTTGTTAAATGATTATTCGAAAAATATAGAAAATTCAAATTTACCGGAAGAGATAAAAAAAGCTTGTATTGCTCATCATGGGAAATTACAATTGGAATATGAATATCTGGAAGAATTTTTTAAGATATTAAAGGAGAACAGACATGAGTAACAAAGCTGTTGCCGGTAACAAAGGAGACAGTATCCGCTCCGACTGTTACGTGGAACTGGAACTCACTAAAAAAGATGGAATCCAGATCGATCTGCAAAGCAAAGTAAAAACTCTTTTCGGAGATTCTATCATTGATCTGTGCAAAAGAGAATTGAAATTTTTTGGAATAAAAAATTGCAAAATCAAGATCGAAGATTTCGGAGCTTTAGATTATATCCTGGCTGCACGTATCGAAGCTGCCATAAAACAGCTTATTGACACAGATAAAGAATACCTCTTGGATTTGCTTCCGCAAAATAAATATAAAACTGAAAAAGACAGATATCGTCGTTCACGACTTTATCTTCCGGGAAATACACCCAAACTTGCATTGAATGCTGGAATTCACAAACCTGATGGAATAATTCTCGACTTGGAAGATTCCGTTGCTCCTGCCAAAAAATTTGAAGCTGCAATTCTGGTAAGGAATGCTCTTCGTTCCGTTGATTTTTATGGCGCAGAACGAATGGTTCGTATAAATCAGATCCCAAAAGGATTGAATGATCTTGAATATATTGTTTCGCATAATTTGAATTTGATTCTCGTTCCAAAATGTGAAAGTTCAGAACAGATTAAATTGGTAAATGAGAAAATCGAAGAGATTTCTAAAAAGAAAAAAGTTGAAAATCCGATTTACCTAATGCCGATAATCGAGAGCGCCCTTGGAATTATAAAAGCTTATGAAATAGCGACAGCCGCAGAAAATGTAGTTGCACTGGCAATCGGTTTGGAAGATTATACGGCAGACCTCGGAACGCAGCGGACAAAAGAAGGAAAGGAAACTTTCTTTGCCAGATGTCAAATCGTAAATGCTGCCAAAGCTGCTGGAATTCAGGCAATCGATTCTGTGTTCTCCGATGTTTCCGATATGGAAGCTTTGAAGCAAAATGTACTGGAGTCCAAATCTTTGGGCTTTGACGGAATGGGTTGTATCCATCCACGACAGATAAAAATAATTCACGAGTATTTCGCTCCTGATGAAAAAGAAATCGAGAAAGCAAAAAAGATCGAAAATGCTTTTCATATTGCCACGGAAAAAGGTCTCGGAGTTGTTTCTCTCGGCTCCAAAATGATTGATCCGCCGGTTGTGAAACGAGCTCAAAGAACCATCGAACAGGCAATCGATACTGGTAAATTGAAAAGAAGTTGGAGGAATGATTATGTCGGTTAGATTTGAAAAAAATGCAGTCGGAAGAATGATCCCAGCAGAAATAAACGGAAAACCTGTAATTCCTTTCCAGGGAGTGGGAAAGTACAAGCCAACCGGCAGGAAATTTGCACCAAAAATTTCTACCTGTGCAGAATTTCCTCTGGATGGTAACAAACTTGTTCCAACCCTGAAAGAAGCTCTTATAAAAGCTGGCATCAAGGATGGAATGACGATTTCGACTCACCATCATTTCAGAAATGGTGATTTAATTGCCGTGGAAATATTTAAAATGGCTCAAGAAATGGGAATAAAAGATCTTGTCTGGTATCCATCAGCTTCCTTTCCCTGCCAGGAACCGATTATCAAGCAACTGAAAGACGGAACAATCCATCACATTGAAGGAAGTATGAACGGCGCCTTGGGAAGATTTACTTCCCTCGGGAAAATGAAAGGCGTAGGCGTTCTTCGCTCTCATGGTGGAAGATATCAGGCTGTTCAAGACGGTGACATTGTTATTGATATTGCTGTTATTGCCTCTCCCACTGCCGATCCTTTTGGAAATGCAAATGGCGTGGAAGGTCCTTCTGCCTGTGGGCTTCTGGGATTCGCTCTGGCGGATTCTCAATATGCAGATAAAGTTATCGTTGTTACAGATAATCTGATAGATTTTCCCTGCATTCCCTGGCAGATCCATGGCAATTATGTGGATTATGTAGTACAGATGGGTCAGATAGGAATTCCTGAAAAGATAGTTTCAGGAACCACGCAAATAACTAAAAGTCCCGATAGACTTCATATTGCAGAAATGACAGCTCAATTTTGTGATGAAGCAGGCCTTATTAAAGATGGTTTTTCCTTCCAGGCCGGAGCTGGTGGAACTGCTCTTTCTATTGGTGTTTTCTTTGGTGAGATCATGCGAAAAAAAGGAATAAAAGCACGATTTGCCAGGGGTGGAAGCAATAAATACCTGGTCGATATGCTGGAGGAAGGTTTAGTCGAATACATTTTGGATGGACAAACATTCGACCTCGATGGTGTTCGCTCCATGAAGGATAATCCAAGACACGTAAATACAAGTCCGTTTACAAGTTACAATTATCATGGAAAGGGAAATTTCGCAGGCATATTAGACATCGTGATTCTGGGAGCAACAGAAGTTGATGTGAATTTCAATGCTAATGTTGTAACTCATTCAGATGGATATTTACTTCATGGAATCGGTGGCTGGCAGAACTGCCTATTCGGCAAAAACGTGATCCTTCCTATTCCATTATTCCGGGATAGAATTCCAGTAATTCGCGATGAAGTCACCACGATCTGCGGACCGGGAGAACTTATTGATATAATCGTAACGGAACGGGGAATTGCTATCAATCCACTCAGGAAAGATCTAATAGACAAAATGAAAAATTCCAAACTTCCTATAAAGACAATTCACGAATTAAAGAAAGAAGCTGAAAGGATATGTGGCAAGCCGAAAGCTACAGAATTCGAAGAAAAAATCATCGCTGCTATTAAATGGGTAGATGGAACTGTGATAGATGTGGTGAAGCAGGTTAAAATTTGAAACCACGAATTAACACGAATGAGCACGAAAGGAAAACTTGCGAACTTTGTCCGACGTAGCTTCGATTTATCTGAGCGAATACTGAAGGGGAGATTAAGAGGGATTTTCTCAACCTCCCGCCTTCACAAAGTTTCGGCGTGGCAGGTCGCAATGGTTGAAAAGGAAAGGGAAAAATGAAAAAAACGCTATTGGTCTTTATGGTTCTTTATAACTCTATTCTTTTAGCAAACATAACACTTAATGAATATGGTCATATCGAGAATTCTGAAAAAACTTCTTTGACAGCAGAATACTACATCGAGGAAGGTGAATATTATATTGATATTAACGGGAATACTCTGATTGGGAATTCCCTTTTTGAAATTGAGAATGGTTATCTGACGCTGATCACGATCGAAGAAAACGTTTCTACTTGGCTGAGGATTTATAATGAAAACGGAAATCTTGAATTTGAAAAAATTTTTTCTAAAGTAATAAATCTGAAAATCTGTGAGAACAGGAGATATTCCGCTTTTTTCAATGGGGAAAACCTGATTGTTTTAGATAATATCACATTTGAACAGAAAAAATATATAGCTTCTGTGACCTTTAATATCAATGATACCGGCATTCCGATATTTGCAGATAAAAATGGGAAGATTCATTATAATAATAAAATATACGATCTTTCGGAATTCCCAGAAAGAATCATTTTCTTCCAGGATGAACCTTTAATATTTACTCCAAAGAAAGTATTTTCAATCGAGGAGGGTTTAAAAAAAGAATTAAACTTTCCGGGAAGTTTCTTTGATGCTGAAGTCATTGATAACTCGCTTTATTTTGTTGAGAAGATCAGAGAGAACGAAGATATTTTTTTCACCCTATATAGAACGAATGGTCTAATACATATCGAGAAACTGGATGTAAAAGTTCTGCACCGAAATCAAAATAGAACTCATGAACCGATTCTTTGTCCTTTGAATTATGGTACACCGAATTACCCATTCCCTGTTGGGAATAGCTATGGGGAAATTCAGCAATATGGAACCTCACCCTATCTTCATCCCGGTGTTGATTTTCTGGGAGAGGATTATCAGGAAGTTTATGCAGTTCACGATGGATTTGTGAAAGCTGTTCTTACCACCGGTGGTGATCCGTATTGGCGGGTTGCAATTGCTAACGAAAATGTTTCCACAGGAACAGAAGGTTATCTTTATGCTCATTTGAACCAAAATTCGATCGTTCATACAGTTGGAGATAGCGTTTCTGCCGGAGATTTTCTGGGAACGCTTTATCCCTGGGGCTGGTATGATTTCATTCATATCCATTTTGCCAGACTGCAAGATGAAGGAACGCAATGGTATGGAAACTGGTGGACAATAGATAATCCGCATATCGACGTAACAAATATCCAGGATACAATTCCTCCTTTTTTTGAAAATGCGATTGGCAACGATCTTTTTGCTTTCAGAACAGATGGTGGAACTTACCTCGATCCGACAGATCTTTCCGGTGAATTTGATATTATCGCCAAGTGCCACGATATTGAAAATTCAGATTGGCGAATAGATATATGGGATATTAGCTTTTCTCTTCATCCAGCAGATAATCCCGACTCCACGATTTATGAACAATTCTCTTTTGCCTATGATATGAGTCTTGATACATATTTTAATGGTGGTTATGAAGATATCGTTCTTTATACGATCTATTCCCGCGACGCAACCTGCTATTCCATTGGGAATTATGATGACCGGGAATATTATCACATTATTACCAATTCCAATGGAGATTCGCTGATCACAGAAGAAGATGAAGCTGAAATATTTGGTTCTACTCAATTCCCTGATGGCTATTATTATTTTAAAGTTATTGCTAGAGATGCTTCAATGAATTCAACAATTGATTCGATGCTGGTATACTTTAATAATGGCATCAGTAGCACAGAAGATAACCAATTACTAATTACAAGTTACCAGTTAACTAATTACCCTAATCCCTTC
>JAUXIJ010000164.1 GCA_030621085.1 Candidatus Cloacimonadota bacterium
TATCGATAAAAAAGGGGGATCAATTCCCTTTTCCACAGGTCAGGGTTTTCCCTTATCTTTTTCATATCCCTGCCATTCATCTCGATAAATTCCTCAAATGAGAGTAGCTTCATCTGGAAATCCATTATTCTCCCTGCAAGGCTTTCTGTTGATTTTCTTCTCAGGCTTACGGATGCAGAACCCGAGATAACGAATTTTATGTTCGGATAAAGGTCATAGTAAACCTTTATCTTGTTCTCCCAGTCATCCACTTTTTGTATTTCGTCCAGGAAAATGTATATCTTCCCTTCGGCATCATCAAAACTGCTGCCTAAAACGGTTTGTTGATAGCTTTCAAGGATCTCTTTGAAATCAAACACAATCTCATCGAAAGAAAAATAGAATATGTGTTTCTTATCGGCATAGGTGAGCAGGTCCTGTATAAGCTGGAACATGATTGTTGTTTTTCCTGTTCTCCTTAACCCCCATATGAGAATTACCTGTCTTTTATCGGTATATTTTTCAATATCAGAATAGATGTGTCTTTTGTATGGTTTAAGCCAGGAATCCTTTACATTTCCTGTTTTCCACCACGGATTAAACTGTTCCAAAGCGCCTATTGATGTCATAATTACAATATGGGTACTATAACTATTTAAATCTAATTACGTTATTATGTTATCATTTCGTTATTTTAATCACATTATAATGTTATTATTTTGCATAAATCAACTAATGGTTAAAAATTGGTACGAACTTTTTAACACAAAAATTACGAGCATCATTGAAATGCTCTGGATTTGAACGTTAATGAAATCCAGGGTAGTTGACTGCGGGATGAATAAACAATGCTCGTTATGTGAAATTTAGCAAAACATCAATTATCAATTCTTGAAGGCGGCGTAAATTATCAGCTAAAGAGTAATTCTTTTTTTGGAATGGATTCGTTGTGCAATATTTAAGTAACTGCAAATCCAACTATTGAACATGCAATTCACTGTAAAACTCGAAGAATCAGATGAAGGTGGATATACTGTCCAATGTCTCGAACTTCCTGCTGCAATAAGCGAAGGAGATACCAAAGAAGAAGCTTTGGAAAACATTAAAGAGGCAATTCAACTGGTTCTTGAAGTCATGCAGGAACAAGCCCGTTCGTATACAGAAGTTTTTAAGGTGGAAGTAGCCAGTGCCTAAACTTCCTTCTGTATCTGGCAAAAAAATCATCAAATCTTTGAATAAGATGGGGTTTATTATTGTACGGCAGAGGGGGAGCCATGTGTTTATGCAGAGAGGAGATTCAACTGTTACTGTTCCCTTGAATAATCCTGTTAAAAAATCCACTCTCAGGAGCATATTGAACCAGGCAGGCGTTTCAATAGATGAATTGGTAGAACATCTTTGAATTTTATTCGTTCAGCGTCGGTTTGAACATAGTCTTAAGCAAACAGATAGAATATTCTACTGAACATCCTCCAGATGCCACACTTTTGTAAAGCGTGGTCCTTGACTGGCGTGCCTTGAAGCACAAGAGGGAAAGACAAAAAACCAGGATATTGGAGATAAAAGAGAAATATATCCCAAGATGGGTTAAAATATCTAATCTAAGATATTTCTGGCTAATAATGCCGATTTTAATTTTTTCTGAATATTTGATCGATGGAATCATCCGACAGCGATTTGCTCTAAAATACGATATAATTAAGTTATGCGGTCTATCGTAGGACACTGCCAGTTATTCATAATAAAAAAATCTGGGACAACATTTAATAATATAATCACAATATTCATAATCACAAGCTTGTGATCTCTATGCTAA
>JAUXIJ010000072.1 GCA_030621085.1 Candidatus Cloacimonadota bacterium
TGTTTTTTCTCAGCAGGTCCTGATCTGGGACAACGACAACAACTCTGATTTTCTCGATCCGGAAGGAACCGGTAACGTGGGCTGCGAATATAAAATACAACAGGCTTTAACCGCAAATGGAATCACTTTCACTACAGTATCCGCACTACCCGGTGATCTTTCCAGCTATGATGTTGTTTTCGTAACTCTGGGCATCTATTGTGTGGGTTGAGGAACCACTCCACCCGGTGTCGTTGGCACCACTCAACAAACAACTCTTATTAATTTCCTAAATGGTGGCGGTTCTCTTTATATCGAGGGAGCAGATGTAGGTTACAATCATCATACAACTGCATTTTTTGGCTACTTGGGAACAAATTACATCAGCAATGGAACTACAAATGGGATTCATAATATCATAGGTGTGGGAAACACTTTCACAAATGGAGATAGTTTTACATATCAATTTGATGAAGATCCCGATTATATGGTAGATGTTCTCAGCGCAGATGAAGGAACCTTTTATTTCACCTGTCAGAATGATATTGTGCGTTCGGTGTATTATGATGAAGGCTCATACCGCGTTATCTGTACATCTTCGATCTTTGGAGCGATGGCAGATGCAGAAGGTTCCAGTACAAAAGCAAATCTTATGGCTCGCTACTTTTCATTCCTATCGAATGATCCCGATCCGCATATCTGGGCTTCGACCGATGAATTGGATTTTGGAACCCAATACCTGAGTTACCCGGCAACTATATCACTAAATATTCGTAACTTGGGTTATGTTGATTTAAATGTAACTTATATTGATATTATTGGTGAAGGATTTTCTTATGCTGGAGTTCCATCCTTTAGTCTGGGTTGGGGTGAAACAGCTGAAATCGAGATTATCTTTACTGCCTTAAATTCAGGAACTTTTTCCGGTACTTTATCTATTGAAAGCAATGATCCTGATCAAAATCCATTGTTGATAAACCTTAGTGGTGAATGCGTTCTGCCTCCTGAGATAGATGTTACTCCGGAAGAACTTATTGCAATAGTTCCTCCCGGTGATATTGATTTTGATATTCTTACGATATTCAATAATGGCGCTTCTGACCTTACATACGCGATATCCGCTACTGAAACTACCTCGGGAAGCTGCTCAACAAATCCATTCCAACCTGTAAAAAGAGGAAGTACTGTTCCTGGCGTTTTAAACAGAGATAATTCAAGTACATATCCGGCATATTTGGAACTATTAACTTCTCTCAGAGATTCTGTGGTCATCTTTTCCGACGATATGGAATCAGGAATTAATGGCTGGACAACTGAAATGTATGGCGGAGCACCGGATGATCTCTGGCATCAATCTGAGCTGAATTGTAACAGCCCTACTCATAGCTGGTGGTGCGGTATCGAAGGAAGTACAAATTATGCCACAGGAAGCAGGATAAATACTGCTGTCATCTCACCTGTTATCGATTTGACTGTAATAGATACAACAGTAACTCTTCAGTTCTTTGAAAATTATGTAACTGAAGCAGGTTGGGATTTTTGTATGGTAGATGTGACAACTGATGGAGGAACAAGTTGGACTTCCCTGCGTGGTAATGCCGGGAATGCACCTTCCGGTAATAGCGGAGGCTGGATAACAACCATATTAGACCTGACACAATTTATAGGAAATGAGATCCGGATTAGATTCTATTTTGATACGACTGATAGCATTAATAACAACACTTCCGGCTGGTTCTTCGATGATGTTCTGGTTTACTTTGAAGGTGTTCCCTGGCTGCCTATATATCCGAACTCAGGTACTATTTTGGCAGGACAAAGTGCAAATATAACTGTCACATACGATGCTTCAAATTTAGTAGAAGGAGAATACACAGCCAATATTACCATATCAAGCAACGATCCTGCTGAACCTGAAGTTATCATACCGGTTACATTAACTGTGGGATATGTTAATGCAGAACAAGAAATAATACCCATAGTCACGAATCTGCAAGGCAATTATCCCAATCCGTTCAATCCTGCAACAACGATCTCTTTTTCCGTAGCACAAACATCTTCGTTTGTGAATCTTGAAGTATTCAACATCAAAGGGCAGAAAGTAAAAACACTCATAGATGAAATCCTCCCAGCAGATCAACATTCAGTTATCTGGAACGGAAAAGACGAGAACGGTAAGCCTGTTTCCAGCGGAGTGTATTTCTATAAAATGAAAGCTGGAAGTTATCTATCTTCTAAAAAAATGATTTTATTGAAATAATCTGAGATGTTAACAATTAATAGCCCCGAAAATCTGGGGCTATTTTTTTAATAAATAAAATACTTGATAAAAATTGTAAGATTTTAGGAATACTATTTGCATTATGCTTAGCGATATTTTATAATTTGGAGGAATTTTGAAAAAGTTTTTTTTCTTAATATTTTTACTGCTTACAACTTCCCTTTTCTCTCAGAATGATACTGAAGCTACAGTTGATATTCAACCACAGATTAAAGGCGACCAAATCGAAGTTAAATTCGTAATCCCGGAGGGATATCACCAGACATTGCAAGAAGATTATTTCTTTATAGAAACTGAGGAAATGGAAGGTATTAGCTTTGAGCCAACTGTTTATCCCAAAGGTGAACTCGATGAAGATGGAAACATTGAATATCGTGGAACTGTTATCCTGTTAAAAAAGTTTACAATTAATGATGAAAAGATTGGCAAGATTCAAAATATCAAAATTTATGCCGGCTATCAGATTTGTGATGATGACGGAACCTGTTTTATGCCCGAAGAGTTTGAATTCAGTTTATCTCTATCAGCAGATGCAGAAATTCTGAAAAAAGAAAAAACTGAAGAAACAATTAAAGAAACGAAAAGTACAGATAATTATGAGGAACTTCTTGTTTTGCTACAAGATTTTGAAATTACAGGAAAAGAAGCAGGATATCAAAAAAGTGAAGATTTCGTTTCATTCCTGGAAAAATCAAAAGAACCGGGTTCATATAATTCAAATAAGTTTGCAAATATGAGTATCTGGCTTATCATCATCCTGATTTTACTCGGTGGAATTGCTTTGAATCTTACTCCCTGTGTACTTCCAATGATTCCTATAACAATCGCAGTCTTGGGAGCGGGTGCACAATCGGAATCAAAAGCAAAAGGATTCCTGATAGGTGGAGTTTACGGTCTGGGAATGGCATTGGCTTATGGATTACTGGGAGTGATTGTGATTCTTACAGGTTCTCAATTCGGCACAATAAATTCATCCCCGTGGTTTAATATCATTATCGCAGCTATTTTTATTGTTTTAGCTCTGGCAATGTTCGATATCATTCCCATTGATTTCTCCAAATTTCAAAGTAATAAAATCGGAAGTAAAAGCAGAGGAAAATTTATTACAGTTTTTATTCTCGGAATCATTGCTGCTGTGCTGGCTGGTGCCTGTGTGGCTCCCGTTCTGATTTCAGTTATTTTGTATTCAACCTCACTTTATACAGCCGGGAATCCAACCGGTTTATTGCTTCCTTTTTTACTTGGTGTTGGAATGGCAATTCCCTGGCCCTTTGCCGGAGCTGGACTTTCCTTTCTTCCTAAACCCGGCAACTGGATGAAATGGGTTAAAATCATATTCGGAATCATAATTCTCATAATTGCTATCTTTTATATCTATACTGGTGTAAAAATATTCAAGAGTAATAAACCTGTAGAAGTTGGTGAATATTCTCATGAAACTTCCGAACTTCCCTGGAAGCATTCTATAATTGAAGGTTTGTTAGAAGCAAAGAAAACGGGGAAACCAATCTTTATAGATTTTTGGGCAACCTGGTGTAAAAATTGTCTGGTAATGGATGCAACTACTTTCAAAGATGAAAAAGTGATAGAAGAATTTGATAATTACATTTTGGTTAAATATAAAGCTGAAAACCTTAAAGTTTCACCTACAAAGAAGATTTTAAAATACTTTGAAATAATTGGCTTGCCAACTTATATTGCTTTGGCTCCAAAAAAAATAGAAGGTAAAAAATGAAGAAATTTCTAACCTTGTTTTGCTTTGCTTTAATATTTTTCGCTTGTGATAGATTCGAGCATACATTCGAACCGGATATAGATCCACCGGAAGCCCACATCAATGCTTTTCCCGTTTTGGGATATGTGCCATTGGAAGTCACCTTTACAGATAGTTCACAAGCTGGAACAAATCTAATTATCAGTTGGGAATGGGATTTCAATAATGACGGAACTATTGACTCACTCATTCAAAATCCTATCTATACATATACCGAAGTTGGAGAGTTTTATGCCAAATTGACCGTTTCCGATGGAGAACTTACAAGCCTGGATTCTATTCTAATTTCTGTTCTGGAAGAGGGAGCTCCAATTGCTGATTTCAGTTTCGATCCTACAGAAGGCTATGTTCCTCTGGAAGTAATATTTACAGATGAATCACAACAAGGGACAAATCCGATCATAAGCTGGGAATGGGATTTTGATGATAATGGTTCAATTGATTCTTACGAGCAAAATCCAACTTACACTTATACTGAAGTGGGAGATTATACAATTAAATTAACTGTTTCTGATGGAAATCTGAATAGTAGTATAACCAAAACTATTTCAGTTTATGGTCAGAACGTTCTGGTTGAACTTACCACTTCCCTCACTTGCGTTAATTGCCCCTACGTAGAAACAGCACTTCATAATCTCAAGCAACAGTACGGAAATAGATTATCCTATGTAGAATATCATATAAATGATGAGTTGGATATTGGAAATCTCGATATTTTTGCTTATTATGGTATGAGCGTATTACCAACCTCGATAACTCAGGGAACTGAGATGATTGTGGGTGGTTCTGCAACTTCCCAGGATGAGTTGGATGCCATTATTGCACCTATCTTTGAAGAAACTCCTCTGGTTCAGTTTTATGATTTTAATGCAACTTTAGAAGCTGATACTCTGAATGGTTCTGTTCTTTTAAGCGTGGATGCTTCAGTTCCACCTGATGATTTGTATCTGAAATTTACTCTTATCGAAAATGAAAATACAAATTACTTAAATGCTGCTCACGAGTATCCTTTGAACGTTGTAATTGCCAAAGGAGAACTTTCAATCTCTGCACATAATTTCGAGGATCCTGTCGAGTTTGCTTTATCGGGTCTTTCCGATTTGCCTGATGATATTACTCTGGTCATCTGGGTTCAAACTCTGGCAGATCCGTATAGCTCCGATACCTGCAAAATTTATAATGTAACTGAAAAAGCGATAGAATAAAATATGAGTACTAATAACCATCGTCTCTCTGAGGAATATCCTGCGAAGGCATTCGACGAAGAGTCTAAGAAGTCATAGATTGAAGGAGAAAAAATGAAACTATTATGGAACATAATCTTGATCATTATTTTAATAATCTTTGTAGAAAATTTGTTTGCTCTGGAAAAAGCCCTTGATTTCAAATTGGAAAACATGAAAGGGAAACAGGTAAAATTATCTGACTTCCTGGAAAAAGGACCTGTTATCCTCGATTTCTGGGCAACCTGGTGTGAGCCCTGCAAGAAAGAACTTCCTGCCCTGAGCAAGGTCCAGGATATGTACAATGACAGCATTACAGTAATTACCGTAAGTTGTGATAAACCCCGCAATAAAAATAAAGCAAAAGCTTATATCAAAGCTCAGAAACTAAATGTGGTAAATTTGTTCGATACCAAGAAAGATGTTCAGAAGCTGTTTAATGTTACCAACATTCCCCGCACCCTTATCATCGCTCCTGATAGTACGATCATCTTCGATCATACCGGTTATCAGCGTGGTAATGAAAAATATATCATAGAAGCAATCAATAAATGGTTTCAACAAACGGAAAACGAAGAAGTGACAGAATAGACCGGAGATGCATGTAATGAGAAAAATATTAATAACATTTATTTTGGTGACTTTTGCAATTATGCTGCTGGCAAATGAATTCAGTTTTTCTGGTACTAACCAGTTTAAATATATCTATCGTGACCGCCGGGTAGAATACAGAAGTTACTTTTCTGAGAAATTAGCATTACAGATGCATTATAAGATGCTAAATGTAGGTTTAAAACGTATTGTTTATTATCCTTACCACGATAAATTCCTGGATATAGATAACATTACAAATGAAGATGAAATACCAGCTTTGTTGGATGATAATGAGAAGAATGAATACTATTTTGAAGAATATTACCTGCAATTTGAAAATGACTTTTTATTTGCCAATGTTGGAACTTACGAAACTGTCATCGGTTCCGGGATTGTTGCCCACAATTATTATGATGAAGATTTCGAGGAAGATTCCCGCCTGATGGGAATTTACCTGCAATCTTATTTCAGCAGATTCAACATACAAACTTTTTATAGTTCAATGGAAAATGAGGATGACGAAGAAAAAGACGACATTATCGGCGCTTTTGACCTGGAAACTGAAATTACCGATAACATTAAAATAGGTGCTTCCTATTTAATGGATATGATCAACCAGGAGAACCAGAATACCGAAACCGATTTCAGCCAGCGTGATGTGATTGCAGGGCGATTCAACTTCCAACACGATAAACTGGATGTTTCAGTTGAATATGCAGAAAGTAATGAATATGACCATTACGATGACAACAAGATAGATGGAAGTGCTTTTTACTCCAATTTCTCTGCCTACCTGGGAAAATTTACTTTAGTAGGTGCTTATAAAAAATATGAAAAATTCGATGTGCGAATATCTGATCTTCCCACAGCAAATCACAGCGAAGAACCCCTTGATGATAGCTGGGAACCAGGTATCGATGAAGAAGGCATGATGGGTGAAGTGCAGTTCATTCCCAATTATGAGAATGAATTTATCCTGAATTATGCCGAAGGCTGGTCCAGTGATTTCAAAGTACGTCAATCTGATCTTTTTACCGAATATCGTCACGATTTCGAAGAAGTTTCTTTTAAAGCCGAATACAGCCAACTGGAACAGATGAACAAAATTATAAGTAATTGGAAAAAAGAGATCACTCCAGTATTAAGTGCAGATTTTATGATCGGGCAATTTCCCATGCTGATAAAAGCAGAATACCAATACAAAGAGAAAGAACAGGGTACGGAAACTAAATCACATTATGAACCCAAACTGCAAACCGATATTTCTTACAGTGGCTATTTCTTATCGGTTATCGTGGAAAACCAGATCGGAGATTCCGAAGATGGCGAGGATGGAGAACTTTGGATCGGTGCCGAGTTCGCTGCAACCATCTTTGGTTCCACAGATCTCAGAATATTTGGCGGTAAAGAAAAAGGCGGTAAGGTCTGTCGCAATGGTGTTTGCCGTTATCAAGCTGAATTTGAAGGCATTCGAGTTGAAACAACCACTAATTTTTAGTGGTTTACAATGAAAAATAGTTTATACTATAAAATAAATATTTAAGGAGTTATAAATGAAGAAAATTCTAATGATTCTTTTTTTAATTATATCTACAAACTTTTTATTCGCCGAACTCGTTGTAGATATTCCATTCGACCTGGATATTATCGGTCTATCATATGCAGTTAATGGTCCTTACGATCATACAACTGATTGGATTACTGCCACAAATACTGGCACGGAAACTTACACCTATACCTGTGTTTATTCCTATGAAAATATGCCTGCTGGCTGGGATATGAGTGTATGTACTCCTACTGCATGTTTAATGCCAAATTTTCCAGTTTCAATCGAACTTGGTCCCGGAGAGTCTGAACAGTTTCATATAACAATTTATGTTACAAGCACCGGCGGATTTAACTTTAATATGACCTTTGCCGAAGGAGACTTAACCGAACCTCTGAGTTATGATTTTACTTTCAATACAGAAGATAACGTGGGAATTGAAAACGAATCTCAAATTCCTGTTTCTAATATAGAACTTAACCAAAATTATCCAAATCCATTCAATCCACAAACAACAATTAGTTTTTTATTAAATACCGAAAACACTGAAGACACCGAACTGATAATTTATAATCTGAAAGGGCAGGAAGTGAAAAAATTTCTCATCGTCTCACCTTCACCCACTCACACCAACTCTATTGTCTGGAATGGAACAGATGAGAATGGAAATACAGTTCCCAGTGGAATATATTTCTACAAACTAATATCTGATGGTAATAGCGGTAGGTATACTTCAACAAAGAAAATGATCCTGATGAAATAATGGAAGATTTCACAGGACAGATATTACTGAAAAAGGAAGAATTATTTGAAAATGTTCTTTACATATTTCATAGTGTTTAATAAATAAGTACTGAATTTAGTTTTTAAGTATAATAAAGGAGGAATTTATGAAAAAATTTAGTTTTATCGCACTTTTGTTGATACTTTCTGTTAGTGCCTTCGCACAATATCAGGTTGGAGATACAGTGGATGATTTTTCCTGGACAGATAACACAGGAACAGATCATACGATTTATGAACTAACAGCTTCAGGAAAAGCAATAGTCTTTTTCTGGGGAGGTTCCGGTTGAGGTGGATGTACAGCGGCGGCGCCGATTTTACAAACTTATTGGTTACAGTACGAACCAGGTGGACAAGCATATTTTCTGTCTGAAAACGCATGGGCAAATACTACTTATTATAATTCTTACGACATTGATCCTTTATACTGGGATTATGGTAATGGATACATTCCGTTCTTCGCTGTTATTGGTCCCGAGAATGAACTTTATTATGGTGATAATCCCGTAAGTGGTGTTCCAGCAGCTTTAGATGAAGCAATTGGCAATTTCAGTTTGGGTGCACATTTTACCTCAAACGTTACTATCGGTCCAGCAAATCTGGGTGTTCAATTTACAAGTACATCTACTTCTCCCACTGGAGTAATAGATGCCTGGGAATGGGATTTTGATGGTGATGGACAGATCGACAGTACAGTAGAAAATCCTTATCATCTATATACCGAATTGGGAAGTTTTGACGTTTCACTTACAGTCTGGCTGGATAGTGAATTTAACACAATGACTATCGACGATTATATCACAGTAACCGATGGTTCTGATATTTCCGGTCAACTTTCCGGGATCTGGATACCCGACTACACATACACAATTACCGGAGACGTAAATATAGCAGAATCAGATATGCTGTACATTTCACCAGACACTGAGATATATATAGAAAATGATGCCCAATTTAGTATCAACGGCACACTGCAAGCTGATGCTTCTGCCAGGGACGGAGAGCCAATAATATTCACTTCCAATTCCAGTTGGCAAGGTTTTAGATTTAATGGAACTCAAGCAAATAACATTATAGCCAACTGTGAAATTTCCAAAGCAACTGTCTGCGCAATTCTTATCGAGAATGATTCTTCCCTTGATATTATTGGTAATAAGATCTATGATAACAGCAGCACTGCTCTTGGTGCAGCAATTGATGTTACCTCCTCAACTAATGTATTGATCACCCAGAATATCATCGCTAATAATTTCAGCACAAATACAATAGGTGGTATTCGATGCACAAATGCACCGATAGAGATCACCAACAATATCATCGTTAACAATTCAGGAACATACGGTGCCTTCATTCTTCAAAATAATTCTGATATTGTATTAACAAATAATACAATTGCCAATAATGAATCAAATGGCACATATCCATATCTGTTCTTTATTTTAAATTCAGATCCTATCATCAAGAATTGCATCATCATCGATAGCAATCCGATCTTCTTTGGTTCTGGTGATCCAGATGTAACATATACCTGCATAAGCGGTGGACACACCGGCACGGGCAACATCGATGAAGATCCCCTGTTCATAGCTCCCTCCGCTGGAGACGGAATTGCATTCAATGGATTGAACGCCCACTGGTGGCTGCAGGAAGGTTCTCCCTGTATCAATGCCGGTGATCCTGACCCGATCTATAATGATCCCGATGGTTCTCGTAATGATATGGGAGCGTATGGCGGACCCAATGGTATGGCACCTACAGATGCAGAGAATAATGTGGTAAATATCATTATAACGAACTCCATCAGTGTATATCCTAACCCATTTAACCCGCAAACCAATATTGCTCTTTCCATCACAGCACAAGATCTGGAACATCCTATTAGTGTTGGCATCTATAACATCAAGGGACAGCTTGTAAAAACACTGGTAGATAACGAGGTAGTTAACAACTCTACCTTCATCTGGGATGGAACGGACAACAATGAACTGAATACTTCCAGCGGAATGTATTTCGTGAAAATGAAAACCGTTTCCAATGTCACAGCCAAGAAGATGATCCTGTTGAAATAAAATATTGAATTTATCGTTAAAAAACGCTCTTTCGGGAGCGTTTTTTTTATTTATCTTGGAATGAGTTATGCATTTAACTAAATGAACTAAAAAAGTTTTGCATAATTAGGCTAATTGTTTATTTGTCATTCCCGTGAAAACGGGAATCCAATCAAATAAAGGATTTAGATTCCGTATCATCCGTCAGTAGCCGGAGTAAACAGTGCGGAATGACAAGAAAAGATGTTTTGTAGAACACTTTAATAAACTAATAATAAGGAGAAAAAAAATGAAACTGAAGATGTTGATCGGATTCTTTTTAATAACTACTTCCATTTTTGCAGCATATCTCACGGATATCGAGCAGGAATTGATCCAACCGGATGGAACTATTTTAAAATGTTTCGCATCTGGAGATGAGTTCTTTAACTGGCTGCACGATGAAAACAACTACACTATTATCAGAGATACACACACCGGATCTTATGTATATGCAAAATTAGATGGAAACGTTTTAGTGCCCACCAGTTATATTCCCGGTATTCACAACCCGGCAGACTACGATCTTGAACCCGGTGTAAATGTTCTTCCCGATGACCTTTGGGAGCGTAGAGATGAATTCAATTCTGTCCTGACAGAGTTGCACAACAGGGTTTCTACGATAGGTATAATAAACAATCTTGTTGTTTTTATCAGGTTCAGTGATCAAACCGAGTTCGAAGAATCTTTTTCCCTTTATGATAATATGTTTAACCTGCAAGGCTCAAATTCTATGTATGAATATTATTGGGAAGTTTCCGATGAACAGCTTGAAATATTCTCCCACTTCTACCCGGAACCGAATGGAAATGTGATCGTTTCCTATCAGGATTCCCATCCCAGAGACTACTATCTTGTTTACGATCCTGTTTCAAATCCCATTGGTTATCAAAACCACACACAGCGTACACAGAGGGAGCATACGCTTCTTATGAACGCTGTAAATTACATCGCTCCGCAAGTACCTTCTACCCTGGATATCGATAATGATGATGACGGACTTGTTGATAATGTCTGTTTCATAATAAAAGGTGCTTCAGCAGGATGGAATGATCTTCTCTGGCCGCACATGTGGGTATTATTTTCTTATAATGTTTATTTGAACGGAGCCCAGGTTTGGGCATATAATTTTCAACTTTCCAACAGTCTGCAAAGCAGTGGAGTGGGCGTTTTGTGTCATGAAATGTTCCATTCGCTCGGTGCACCCGATCTTTATCACTATACTTCCAATGGAATTGATCCGGCTGGTTCATGGGACTTGATGTGCTATTGTCCCAATCCTCCCGAACATATGACAGCTTATATGAAATACAAATATGGTTTATGGTTCGATGAACTTCCGGAAATTACTACTTCCGGAACATACTCTCTCGATCCACTTGCAAATTCTCCATACAGTTGCTATAAAATCCCTTCCCCTAATTCTGCTACCGAGTTTTTTATGGTGGAATACCGCAAAGAGGAAGGTATATTTGAACCAAGTGTTCCCGGTACAGGATTGATAGTTTACCGAATCGATCCCACTATTAATGGCAACGCCAGTGGACCTCCCGATGAATTATATGTGTACCGTCCGGATGGAACCCTCACGGTGAATGGTAACATTGATCTTGCTCATTTCAGTGCAGATGTGGGAAGAACCGAGATAAACGATAATACAAATCCTTCCTGTTTCCTGCAGAATGGAGATCCTGGTGGATTATTCATTCACGATATTGGCTATGCAGGAGATACAATTGAATTCACATTGGAAACCGGACTCATTGCCATGTTCGAAAGCAATGTGCAGACAGGACCATCCAACCTTGGTGTGCAGTTCTTCAATACATCATATCCACCGAGCGGTATCATTGGTTATGCCTGGGATTTCGACGGTGACGGAGTTTATGATAATTATGATGAAAATCCGTTCCATTACTATAACGAAATAGGAACTTATGATGTAACCTTGCAGATAACAGACGGCTATGAAATAGTGGAAACAACTGTCGAAGATTTTATCACTGTTACCGATGCATCTTCCATTTCGGGTAACCTTTCCGGTATCTGGACGGAAGAATTTGAGCCTTACACAATTGTGGATGATGTTCAGGTTTCCGAAGATGATGAATTGTATATTCTTCCAGAAGTAGATATATTCATAGAAAGCAACTCATTATTTTCCGTTAATGGTATGCTGCAAGCCGATGCCAGTGGTTCTGCAACCATTCAATTCGATTCTGCAACCGATTGGAGAGGTATGAAATTTTCAAATACCCAGGAAGATAATAAACTTATCAACTGTAAATTCAGTAATGCCACAGAAACGGCTGTTGGGATAGAAAATTATTCGAATTTGGAAATAGTTAATTGTGTATTTTATACCAATTCCAGTACTGCCAAAGGAGCAGCGATCGATATTCAATCATCCGATGATGTAATTATTGAAAATAACCTTATTGCCAATAACCAGAGTACTACCAACACTGGCGGTATTCGTTGTGTAGCCTCATCTTCACAGATCATGAATAATGTAATCGTTAACAATACCGGCAATTATGGTTCACTGGTTTTCCAGATGGATTCTGATGTTAACCTGATAAATAATACGATCGCTAATAATAGTTCATCCGTAAGTGAAATATTTATTTTCAACTCCGATATTACAGTAATGAACGATATTCTAATTACAGATGCAACTGTATTTAATAATATCGGTGGTAGTATCGATGCGACTTATTCATGTATTTCCGGTGGTTACACCGGAACCGGTAATATCGATGCCGATCCTCTATTTGTAAATCCTTCCAATGGAAATGGAACCGGATACAACGGTCTTATTGCTTCCTGGTGGCTGCAGGATAGCTCTCCCTGTATCGATGCAGGAAACCCAGATCCTGCCTATAACGATCCCGACGGTAGCCGCAACGATATGGGAGCTTATGGTGGTCCTAACAGCATGGTTCCAACCGGATATTCCGATGAAGAAATAATAACTCCGATATCAAGTTCTATCAGTATTTATCCTAATCCGTTTAACCCGGAAACTAATATTTCTCTCACTTTGAAAAACTCCGATGCAGATAAACCTATTACTTTGCAGATTTACAATATGCGTGGACAATTAGTAAAAACCTTGCTTAAAAATGAGATATCAACTTCTTCCAATTATATCTGGGAGGGCACAAATAACTCGAATAAGAAGGTTTCCAGTGGGCTTTATTTTGTTAAGATGAAAACTGCAACCGATATTACAGCTAAGAAGATAATACTTTTAAAATAAGGACGGAATTTTGCACCGTGGCGCATAAATCTTATTAAAATAATGTAGGGACAGATCACCGATCTGTCCTTACTCGTTTCATAGCTCCTGCTGTGAAATGTAGTGTTTGTAGCTCCAGCTACAGATAAAGTAATGATTTCGTCAACATAGCAAGAGCTATGTAACGAGATTTATTTTGACAAAAATAAATACATAATCAATTATTAATCCGATAAATAAATCATCATAATTTAGTGAAATTAATCTA
>JAUXIJ010000049.1 GCA_030621085.1 Candidatus Cloacimonadota bacterium
GGTTCAAGCGGAATGGTTGAACCAACATGAAAAATGAAAGAGATGTTCCTACGCATGAGCATAGGAACAAGATGTAATATTTAGAGCATGAGAATAATGGGTAATATTGTGAGTTGGGAGACAGAAAAAATAATTAAATATTTAACCAAAACTATCAATAATATTCCTATTGACAATAAAAGATTTTTTAAAAGATTGAAATAGAAAATTTATAAAAATAGAGGAGACGATTATGGCGAGAATGACAGTCGATCCCTTTTATTGCAAGGGATGCGGATTATGTATTGAATCCTGTCCGAAAAACATTATTCGCCTTTCGGATAAGTTCAATGAAAAAGGTTATCATTATGCAGAGTGTTTTGACCAGGAATCGTGCATTGCCTGTAAACTCTGCTATGTATTCTGCCCGGATGTGGCAATTACAATAGAGAAGTGAGGGAGGAATAAATGGCAGAAAAAGTTTTAATGAAAGGTAACGAAGCAATAGCAGAAGCAGCGCTTCGAGCAGGTTGCAGATTATATTTTGCTTATCCCATTACTCCTCAAAGCGAATTAATTGAATATATGTCTAAGATGATGCCAAAAGTTGGTGGAACCTTTGTTCAATCGGAAAGTGAGATCGCAGCGATAAATATGGTTTACGGTGCTTCCGGTTGTGGAAAAAGGGTTATGACTTCTTCTTCTTCACCGGGGATTTCTTTAAAACAGGAAGGAATATCCTATATTGCCGGAGCAAGCCTGCCTGCTGTAATTGTAAACGTGGTTCGTGGTGGTCCCGGCCTGGGTGATATTCAACCCGCTCAAGGAGATTACTTCCAGGCAACCAGAGGTGGAGGACACGGTGATTATAGAACAATTGTTCTGGCACCCAGCACAGTTCAGGAATTTGCAGATATGGCACCTCTTGCCTTTGACCTGGCAGATAAATATCGCATTGCTGTTTTAATTCTTTCCGATGGATTAATCGGACAGATGATGGAACCGGTTGAATTCCAACCTGCAAAGACAGATGAAGAACTTGAAGAGCTTGGCAGGCAGCATGAAAGCTGGTGTATGTATCCCAATGAAGATGAACCAAATCATCATCATCATATTATTAATTCTCTGGAATTAGATCCACATGTTTTATCTGACCTTGTACTTAACCTGGAAAAAAAATATAATGAAATTGAAAAAAACGAGATCAGATTTGAAGAATATAATATTAGTCCTGATAATGAAATTGTCTGTGTTGCTTATGGAACTGCTGCCAGGATCACAAAATCAGCTATTGATGAACTCAAAAAAGAAGGAAAAAGTATTGGCTTGATCCGACCGATAACACTCTGGCCCTTTCCAACAGAAGAAATCAAAAAAGCAGTTCATAACAATGTAAAGAAAGTTCTTACTCTCGAATTAAGTCTCGGTCAGATGATCGAGGATGTTCGGCTTGCTCTGGAAGGAAAAGTTCCTGTTGAATTTATAGGAAGAGTAGGTGGCTTGGTCTTCTCACCGGAAGAGGTGAAAGCAAAAATTGAAGAGATTTTGTAGGAGGAGAAATGGAAATTATAGCAACAAGACCTAAATCTTTAACAAAAGCACAATTCACATATTGTCCCGGTTGTACTCACGGGATTTCACATAGATTGGTAGCAGAAGCAATGGATGAGCTTGATATGAGAAATAAAATGATGGGAGTTTGTCCGGTTGGCTGCTCTGTTCTTGCTTATAACTTTTTTGATTGTGATATGGCGGAAGCTGCTCATGGAAGAGCACCGGCTCTGGCTACAGGAATGAAAAGAGCCCGACCGGACATGCATGTTTTCACTTATCAGGGAGATGGAGATCTGTTAGCAATTGGAACTGCTGAAATTGTTCATGCTGCAAATAGGGGAGAACATTTTTCAGTTTTCTTTGTTAATAATGCAATTTATGGAATGACCGGCGGACAAATGGCTCCCACAACACTTCCGGGGATGAAAACTTCGACTTCACCTTATGGAAGAGATGAACAAGATATTGGTTATCCGATAAGGGCTTGTGAACTTCTGGCAACATTAGAAGCTCCATATTATATTGAGAGAGTTTCACTGCTTTCTCCTCAGCATGTATTAAAAGCAAAAAAAGCTGTATATAAAGCTATGAAGTTCAACAAAGAAGAAAGAGGATTTACATTTATTGAATTTGTTTCCACCTGCCCCACAAACTGGGGAATGGAACCTATGAAAGCTTTTGAATGGGCAAAAGAAAATATGCTTCCATTCTTTAAACTCGGAGTTTTCAAAGACAAATCCGTGGAGGAGGAAGGAAAATGATAATTGAAATGATCTGTTCCGGCTTTGGTGGACAAGGGGCTCTCACGGTAGGGAAATTCCTGTCATTAGCTGCAATGAAGGAAGGAAAAGATGTTTCCTGGCTTCCCTCTTATGGTCCTGAAATGCGTGGCGGAACCGCCAATGTTGCTGTGGTGATCAGTGATAAACAAATCGCTTCTCCACTCGTTAACCATCCCGATCTACTGATAGCTTTGAATAAACCTTCTGTTGATAAATTTGGTCCAATGATAAAATCCGGTGGTTTAATGATCGCAAATTCCGATATGTGTCCGGATAAACTCAACAGAAAAGATATCGAGGAAGTTTATGCTCCAATGTCTTCGATAGCTACCGAAATCGGTTCAACAAAAGTTCTGAATATGGTTTCATTGGGAGTCATCATTAGTAAAACTGAATTGGTGAAATATGAGACTGTAGAAAAAGACCTGCGAGAAATATTGGGTAAGAAGAATCCCACTCTTCTGGAAGCTAATCTGAAAGCAATTAAGAAGGGAATGGAATTAGGCAAGAAAGCTTAAGTATGATAAAACATAAAAAGGGGCGGTCTTATGATCGCCTTTTTATAAATAACAATAAAATCAGATTTAATTTGACATTAATCTTTATTAATTAACTTTTTTAATCATTAAAAAAATATTTGGAGGAAAAATGAAAAAATTTAAAATAATCATTACGATTTTAACCTTGAGTTCTATGCTGGTTCTTGTGGGCTGTGCCGCTCCCACGCGCACTGTATCAAGAGTTGCAGTAGATGAAAAAACAGATTATAGCGGTAATTGGAACGATACCGATTCAAGGCTGGTGGCAGAACAAATGATACAAGATCTGATGTACCGTCTATGGCTTACAGATTTTGTTATGGAAAATGACCGGAAACCAGTTCTGATAGTAGGAACGATCCGCAATTTCACTTCAGAACACATTCAAACTTCAACGTTCGTCAAAGATATCGAACGCGAACTTATTAATAGCGGCAAGGTAAAATTTGTAGCCAGCAGCAAGGAAAGAGAAGAAATACGTGAGGAACGCCTGGAACAGCAATCTTATGCTTCCGATGAAACTGCAAAAAGACTGGCAGCAGAAGCCGGAGCAGATTTTATGCTACAAGGTGGGATCAAATCTAACGTAGATGCCAGTGGTGGTAAAGCTGCCAAGTTTTACCAGGTCGATATGGAACTTATCAACGTAGAAACCAACGAGAAAGTTTGGATAGGAAGTAAAGAGATCAAAAAGATCGTTCAGAAATCAAAAACAAAGTGGTAAATTAAGGTTATCGCATGAAGAATTTCAAGTATATTATTTTTGCAATTATAATTTTCACTCTTTTTATCTTCGGCTGTGCCAGCAGTATGAAAAGCCATAAAGTTCAATTTGCAGATATAAATGAAAAACTAATATCACGTGATTATGCAGGAGCTATTGCCCAGATAGAATCTTCCAAGGGAAAATTCTACAAAGAGAAGGAAAAAGCACTCTATTACCTCGATATCGGTATGCTTTACCATTTCAATAAAGAGTTTACAAAGAGTAACGAAATGCTTTCCAAAGCAGAGAACGCAATCGATGAACTCTATACAAAAAGCATTAGCAGGGCAGCATTTTCACTTCTTATCAATGATAATGTTCTGGAATATTCCGGTGAAGATTACGAAGATATCTATCTGAATGTTTTCAAAGCGATGAACTACCTGGAACTGGATCTTTTCGATGATGCTTTCGTAGAGATACGCCGCATAGACAATAAACTTTCTTTGCTGGAACAGAAGCACACAAAAATGGCTGATCAATTCAATCTTTCCAAAGATAATAAAAAAGAATTCAAAGCAGGAAAGAATAAGTTCCATAATTCAGCTCTGGGTCGCTATCTGAGTATGCTTCTATACAGAGCAGAGGGCAAAATGGACGATGCCCGTATAGATAAAAACAAACTGACAGATGCCTGGATATTACAATCCCAGATATATAACTTCAAACAACCGAACTTGGATAATTATCTGAAGAAAAACGATAAAGTAAAAGTGGATTTTCTCTGCTTTACCGGCAGAGCTCCCGATAAAAAAGCAAACACACTTTATATTCATACAGAAAAAAACCTGATCGTGATAGGAACAACTAAAGAAAATCCAAGAGGTAAACAAAACCTGGAAACACTGGATCTGATTGCCTGGCAAGGCGTAAAAAAAGGTTACCATTTCAAATTTCAACTTCCCTTTATGAAAGCACGAAAATCTAATATTGGAAAAATAAAAATAATTGTGGATGGAAAGGTAGTGAAAGAACTGGAAATGATCGAGGATATCGAAAAGGTGGCATTTGAAACTTATAAGATAAAAGAACCGATAATTTATCTTAAAACCATCACCAGAACAGTAGTAAAAGGGTTGTTCGCAGCCAAGCGAAAACAGGAAATGGAGAAAAAAATTGAAAATCCTCTTTTAGGATTTGCTGCTCGTTTAGCTACCGATGTTGCTGTGGATGCCACCGAAAATGCAGATCTCAGGATATCACGTTTCTTTCCTGCAAAAGCTCTAGTCGGTGAAGTTGAGCTTACTCCCGGAATTCACAATATCAAGATAGAATATTATTCAAGGAAAGGAACTATTCTTTTTTCTGATGATTTTGGCAGTTGTGAATTGAATAAGAAAGGATTAAATTTATTTGAATCCTATTATCTGAATTAATGAGTTCTATAAAATTTATAAAAATTGTCTTTCTGAGGATTAACTTGCAAAGTCATTCGACGAAGAATCTCATTATAAGCGGAGATCCTTCACATGAAACAGATAGTAAAATTCTTCAGGATGACAGAAACACTTTATTTCACAGAACCTATATTTTGAATTAATAAAAAAGAGGTGAGATATGAAAAGAAGTATTTTATTAATTTTGTTGGCAGTTCTTGTGCTTTCCTGTGCTGCTCATGCAAAAAAGAAAAAAAGTAAAGCTCCTAAATGGATGGAAAACCCCAAAGCTGTTTATGCAGAGCAAATGTATCTTTCTGCAATTGGAGAGGCAGATTCACGACAACAAGCTGAAAATATGGCTGCTGGAAACCTGGCGAAGATCTTCGAATCAAAAGTAAAAACAGACGAAACTGTTCTGCAAAGATATATGGAACTTACAAAAGGTGATGAATCTTCTTATGAAGAGCAGACAGATGTTACAAAAAACGTTAACATCCAGGCAGAACAAACTCTATTTAATATTCAATTTGCAGAAAGCTACACAAACGATATGGGACGGGTTTTCGTACTGGCTTATCTTAACAGGATGAAGACGGGTGAGATCTACGAAGAAAAGATAAACAGGAACACGGAAAAGATAAACTATTTTGACAAAGAATGTGATGATTCAAAAAACATCATGTTTAAATATGCAGCTATGAGCGCAGCATCTACAGTTAGTTTGAATAATGAGGTTCTGCTGGAACAACTCGGCATAATTTTTCCTACCTCCAGGGAAATGTTAGAGATAAATTATAACCACAACGACATTATGAAGAAAACTGCAAAAATTGCTAAACAGATCAGCTTTACTACTGATATAAAGAACGATGATGAAAACAAGGTTACTATCCTGGTAGAAGAATTAATGAATGACCTTGGTTTTGTGCTCTCGGATGAAAATCTTCTCGCAATTCAGGGAGAGGTAACATTCGAAGATACTGACCTTAAGCGGGAACAGAAATTTGTGCGTTATGAACTACAACTCAAAGTGATCGACCCTAATGGAGTTACCATAGTTACCCTGGACGAGAAAGGCAGGGAAGGTCATGTATCTTATACCGAAGCACAAGCCCGGGCAGTGCGTACCATTGAGAAAAAGATAAAAAAACAACTGAAGAAAAAACTGATAGCCTACTTTGATGGGCTGGTTACAAAATAAACTTAAGTTAAGATTATGTTTTATAGTGAATTTGTCAGTGTTAGTCAGTGAAAGTCAGCCTGCCGTGGCATAGTTTTTACGAAGACAGGTGGCAATAAAAGAGACAATATGAAATCCTTTCGTAAAGAACTCTGGTTCAAAACACAAAGTCGCAGGCAGCTTATTAATATCACACCTGAAATTAATAAATGCCTTTCAGAGAGCGTCATCACAGAAGGTATTTGCCTAATTAATGCCATGCATATTACTGCCAGCGTGTTTATTAACGATGATGAGAGCGGTTTACATAACGATTTTGAAAAATGGCTGGAGAAACTGGCTCCCGAAAAACCTTATTCACAATACCAGCATAATAGGTTTGAAGATAATGCCGATGCTCACCTGAAGAGAACAGTTATGGGTAGGGAAGTAGTGGTTGCAGTTACCGAAGGCAAGCTGGATTTCGGACCATGGGAACAAATATTCTACGGAGAATTTGACGGAATGCGCAGGAAGCGCGTTCTGGTGAAGATAATTGGAGAATAAAAAAGAGGAAAATTATGAAAAAGATTTTAGTTAGTTTAGTATTTGTTTTTTCTGTTTCATTAATATTTGCAAGTATTGATATACTTAAAGATCCTTCTGTAACTTCGTAATTATACAAACCTATTAATGTAATGACTGTTGAAAAGCTGCAGATCAACCCTGAGATGGAATTTAGTAGAGCTACACAATCAGTTAAGATCCCGGTTGCGTATCCCTTCCAGAATTTTGTATTCGGTGCAAATCTTCCATTTCAAAGGAAGACAATAGTATCATTTGATGGTAAAAAATCCAAAAACCCTATTGGCCTCGGTGATATGTCCCTGTCTGCTGCATATACTTCTTATTTAGCTGATGGTTATAAAGGCTGGGATTTCGATTATGCAGGAAATTTTACAGTTAAGCTTCCTACCGGGAATAAAGATAAAACAGTGACAATGTCCGGGTTTGAATATGCAGTTCCTATGGGCTCAGGTTCCTGGGATTTTATTTTTTCCGGAAATACCTTGATGCACAAAAATGATCGAGAAATTCTCACTGATTTAAAATTCAGGTTTAATGGTGAGAATGATGATAAGGTTAAATATGGTAATATGTTTTCCCTTAAAGGAAGATATGGATTCCTGCAGTTTGAACCCAAATTCGATGGCTATATTTCTCTGCTTATAGTTATAGGAAGCGATGGAAAATATGATAATCCTTTCGGCTCAGATACCATAGAAATGAGTATGTTCATCATTGATATTTCTCCTGAGTTGCATTATCTCACTCCTTTTGGAATGGCAACAGTTGGCATATCGCTGCCATTTATTACGAGTGCAGAATTCAAAACCACTCGTGATATTATTATCAGGTTCGGAGTAAGTAAAGAGTATTAAATATTCATATCCAGGAGTACTTCAGGAATAACCCGGGAAAAGATAAGACTATCTGGGGTAATTGGTTGAAAGAGAAAAAAGAAATAATTTAACTTTCTAATCACCTTACTATGTGCATTGTTATTTACAGTTTTCTTTTATTTTTTTTATTATACTGAGTCTTGACTTACTCTGAAGCACTCTAGGTTTATATTTTTTACTAAAACACTCTAATCCATAAAACAATAAATTTGCTCTTGTAGATTTCATATTAAAATTTTCACTAAGCATTTCTTTTTCAATTAAATTTACAAAGGAAACTGTTTTTTCAGCAATTCTCGCAATTTCCTGGATAGAAAATTTATTACTTTGGATGTCATGTAGAAGTCTTGATTCTATTACCGAATCTGGTTTTTTTTCAGGGAAATAGTATATTAATAATGCTTGTAATGTGTCGAGATTAAGCTCTTTAGCTGTGAACTTTCCTGCTTTAATAGAATCATTAATAGTTGTTGATTTGTATTCATCTGCTTTATGTTTTATTTCCTGAAATTGAGAATCAGCATCTTCGAGTTTTGCACTCATTAAGAATAATTTTCTCTGTAATAACTTGGGAATTTGTTGTTTATTTTTATAGCCAAGTTTGTGTTCTATTTCAGCCCAAGCATGCATCAAAACTGTACGAATCTGTAACTCAATTTTAATATTATTTAAATTTTTATAGTTTGGTGTAACACACCATGAATCCTTTATTTTAAATATCAGATGATATGAACGGTAGCCAAATTCATTCAACTCTAGGATATCTGATTTGTTTTCTGATCCTTGAATTTCATAATTCTCTGAGACTAATTTTATCACTTTTGTGATGTCATCTAAATAATAAAGAATGATTCTTATACCGCAGAAATCCTCATTTTCTTCAAATGGTTTTTCATATTTCTTCGTACTAATTTTTTCAAAAAATGAATTGAAGTCCTTAACTCTTGTAGAAATAATTAGAAAAGGTATATTCATATCATTTAAAAATTGTTCAAGAGCTTCTTTAGTATTCTCAACAATTCTTTTATATCTAGGGTAAATTTCATTATACTCAAGAAGCAAATTTTCTTTATTCATTTTCTAATTCCAATTCATCTAATGGACTCTTTATCCTATCGATCGCATTCTTTGATACATGACTATATTTTTATTTTGATTTCTATGAATGTCAAGTTTTTTTAAAAAACTCATCATGAAATATTACATACAGCGTCTAGGTAAGTAGAATTTTTAAACTAAAGAATGTCAAATCTTTTTCATTCTGCTTTTGAAATTAGTCGGAGCTTTTAAAATTTATAACCTATTTCAACTGTTGTAGGAGATGCTTTTCTGACAATAGGAAAAACCTTGCGAAGGTGTAATGAAACCTTCGCAAGGTCAGCTGATTATTTAATCAGCAACATCTTCCTTATTTTGTGATATTTATCTGATATCATATTGTAGAAATACATTCCGCTGGCTACTGTTTTACCGCTGTTATCCTTGCCGTTCCAGATAGTGGAATGAAAGCCGATGTTTTTATATTCATTCACCAGAGTGCGTATCTTCTCACCCTTAATATTGAATATCTCGATTTTAACTCTACCCGCATCTTTCATGGAGTAATGTATTGTAGTTTCCGGGTTGAATGGATTGGGAATATTCTGCTGGAGTTTAGTTATTTGCGGGATTATCACAGGATCTGTATCCGAACCTTCCTCAACATGTACCTGCCAGGTTGTATCTACCTGGTACTCTCCATCCGAAGCTTCTACTTCCAGGGTGTAATCTCCCGGTTCGGTGAATTCATAAACCAAAGTATTTGTAATTTCAGTTTGAGGTTCACCATTTACCTGCCAACTGTATGTAAGTTCGCTGTCTACATCTTCTACTTCGATCGAGAATGCGATTGTAGTATCTTCAACTACTGTAAATACAAGTGCAGTTGGGAACCAACTTATCAGAACCGGTGGATCATTCACGGGAGTAACTACAACATCCACACTATCTTCTGCAGTTGCCCTGGTAACATTATCATCTACTATAAAGGTTATGGTTTCAGTTCCATTCCAGTCTGGTTCTGCAGTGAAAATAACTATAAAATTCGTGATGTCTACTTCAATGCTGTCGTTTCCTGTAACCGTCAATGTGAGATCATCCAAGTCCACATCATAGATATATTGTTCGAAATCCTCGATAAGGTATATATCTTCTTCAAAAGTAAATTCATCGGGAAGTACTATCGTGGGTGGATCATTAACTGAAATGCAGTAAACCGTGATCATTTCCGAAACCTGGTCTCTGGTTCTGGATGAATTTGTTCGTTCCCTTTGAATATGGGAATCACTTTCCGAATTATCTAAACCAGAAGATAATCCCGGGTTTACGGAAAATGTTATTCTATCGGAATTATCATCAACCGTAAAGGTGATATCTTCCGAACCGTGCCAGTTAGGAACATTGGAAGAAAATGTAACATCCCAATTAACAAGAGCAACATCGATGTTTGTATTTCCAACCCAGGTAAGGGTTAATTCTGCCATCGTGTTATCAATATCAGAAATATATTGGGTGAAATCGTAGGTTTCTGATTCATCTTCCAGGAACGTGAAATTTGCCGGAAAGTTGATCACAGGCGGGTCGTTCACATTATCTACTGTTATTTCCACTTCATCGAAAACAGATTCCAGGCTGTCATCGGTTGCTGTAAATGTAATGATCTCCATTCCAAACCAGTCTGGAACAGGGGTTAAAGTAACTAAACCACCTGTAATATCAATTCCGATATTTGTATTCCCACTATAAGAAAATGTGAGCTCATCTCCATAAATAATATCAACATCATCGAAAACAGTATTGAGGTCTATGGAAGTATCAACTGTATCTTCATCGAAAGAAAAATCTGCAATAGGGGTGGCAACAACAGGGGCGTCATTCATATAGAGAACATAAACATTTACATCGTCGGAAGCTATTGCTCTATCCATATTGTCATTTGCTGTAAAGGTGAGAGTTTCCATGCCATTCCAATCCGGCGTGGCACTGAATGTAACCATAAAATCCTGGATATCTACCAGCACATCGGTATTCCCAGTTACGGTGATAGTTACGATATCCCCATTTATATCATTAATAAACGGTGCAAAATCCACGATCAGGTTTCCATCTTCCAGGAAGGTGAAATCATCCGGTAGGATGATGGTGGGTGCATCATTGGTTGGTTGCAGGAAACCGGGATAGTGCAGAAAACCAGTGCTGTTTACAACATCATTGGCAATTCCCAGAATTGAATTCTCTTTAAGTTCAAAACCTGCTGAACTCGGGGGAGATGCCTGGTTGGGATTACCTGCCAGGAACCCGCGTTGAACCAGTGTGTAACTGGCACTGGATGGTGGATCTGCAAAGCTATAAGAAAACAAAGCCAGGCAACTCAATAAGATCAATATTTTAATTTTCATATTTTCTCCTTTCTGACCACTCACGAGTGGATCAGAGTAGGCGGACAATTTATTTCAACTCCGCAATTTGTTGTTGCAGCTCTTCTATCTGCTGTTGATGTTCTTCATTTTGTGTGTTTAATTCTTTTATGGCTTCTATTAAAACTGGAATAAGACCGATATAATTTATTCCTTTATATTCGATCTTTTCTATATTTCTTTCTGCTCCTTCGATGCCTTCATTTTTGTCGTAAGCATGAACATTGTCCACCACCAGCTCAGGAATAATTTCTTCCAGTTCCTGGGCTATCAAACCGAATTGTTTCCCTTCAGGTAACACTAACTTATTTTCTTCTGCCATTTGTTTGAAATTAAAGGTATGCACATTCATTAATTTTATTTTGGAAAGAGCATTCCTGAATGGCTGTATATTTTCCTTAAAACGTTCATCAGATGGATTGCTGAATGTTCCACTAACATGTACGTTACCATTGAAATATCCAGCATAATTGATGCTACCGAATTCGGCATAACCATAAATTGCATAATTTGTACCTGAACCACCACTAACGTAACCTTGTACTCCAGAATAGTAATCACTTCCTGTAGCTTGTATCATACCATAAACGCCACGCCAGCCTCCTTCAAACCATCCACCAAAGGAATCACCATAGCCAAAAACACCACGATCGCCTGCACCTAAATAACCGTAATTACCGCTAATGTCATCTTTACCATAAACACCATACCCCCATTCGTAAAGTGCAGTATTATTATAACCGTAAACACCAGAACCACCACTTACATAATTCTGCCCATAAACACCACTGACTGAATTCCCTAAGTAACCAATGTTACTGCTTTCATAATGTTCACCCAAAACACCGTAACCTGTACCGGTATTTTCACCCGTAATAACGCCATTTGGCGAAGCAACATTGCCACTAAGATTGAGGGGTGTTTCTACAGTGTAAGCAGTTTCTGCTTTAATGGAATAGGGAACGCTGGCTACAAGTGTTCGTGGGGAAAGAGTCTCTCCTCCCACAACCAGTTCCAGCCAGCAATCAGTATTGTTAAAAAGATCGGTTGGGAAAGTAACCAATGAACCGAGCTGTACATGGAAAATACCATTCTCCATTGATACATCCTGTGTTTCAATCCATAGTGGAGTTCCATAATTTTCTACATAAAAGATCAAAAAATCAACTGTGACCACCCCGTTCAGGTAGTTGCCGTCACTATCGGCAAGCCTGCCCTGGTAGTCGATGGTTTGCGGTACATTCTGTGCCCATAGGCACATTGAGGTGAAAAGTAAAATAATGATAAATAATTTTTTCATAATTCCTCCTTGTCCTCCGTAGTTTTAACTTATGGAGACTATCGCGCCTTAGTTTTCACGTAGGCGGATTAATCCCTCCATTCATTTTAAAAAGCCCGAACAGCACGTACCCCGATCGTGTCCGACTTACCGGTGTAGTACTGGCTGCCTCCGTAGAAAAACTGTATCCACGGGCAGTAATTATCGTGCTCGGTAGAACTCCAATATACCACAGGGTCAAAAGTAGTTCCACCGTTTGCTGCTGCTGTGGAATTAATTATTGCTTTATTTTGATACATCAGGTTTAATTCTTCTTTTGAAGGTAGGTACCAGTTTCCATAGGTTTTGCCGCCTTCGGTTATCTGTAACTCGTTGCAAATACGGGCAGCATAAGTTAAACCGTCATCGCCAATTGCCACCTGTGCAGCGATGATTATAGCCGTGTTGGCTTCCCCTGCAAAAGGTCCATCTCCTTTGGCTTGCGTATAGCCATAAGTACCGGCATACCATCTTACCTCAGTGCTTTGGTCTTGTTTAGCACATGCTAAGCCGTGTTGTCCTGTTTCATCTAGCCAAAACACAATACCGCCTTGGGCGAAATCGCCAATAGAATATGTAGTGCTGCCAGTAGCAACTGTTGTCTGTATTGTCCCATCAGGAAACTTAATTCCACCTGAAGTAGATTCAATAGTTCCTGCTACTGTTAATTCGCTAGTTGGTGTATCTGTTCCAATTCCCACATTACCACCATTAAAGTAACTATTTCCATTGGCAGTGATTACTGTGGAGATGGGTCCGTTATCATACAGATAAAGACCGCCTGCTCCGGAACCATTAGTGCCAAGCTGACCTAATATTAATGAATTTACCTGCCATTGGATCGGATTTGCTCCGGTACTATTAACAGTAAGCATACGTCCGGGGTTTGTCGTTCCAATACCTACCATGTCACTAATATGTACTTTCCCATCAAAATAACCTGCCCAGTTACTGATTGAATTACCATAAACACCGTAGCTTGTACTTCCCAGGAAACCAAAATTTCCACTTGAGGAACCAAAAACACCAAAATCGGATGAGGCTATATAACCATAATTCCCACTAGGGTGTAAGCCATAAACGCCAAAACCGTTTGCTGCACCGTAAACACCGTAACCTGTACCGGTATTTTCACCCGTAATAACGCTATTTGGTGAAGCAATATTTCCACTAAGATAGATGGGTGCTTCTACCGTATATGCAGTTTCTGCTTTAATGGAATAGGGAACACTGGCTATAATTGTGCGAGGGGAAAGTGTTTCTCCACCCACAATTAGTTCCAGCCAACGGTCTGCGTTGTCAAAAAGATCGGGAGGGAAGGCAACCAACGAACCGAGTAATACATGAAAGATACCATTAACAGTGGAAACATCCTGCGTTTCATTCCAGAGCGCAATTCCACCAGTTTCTACATTATAGATCAAAAAATCAACTGTGACCACCCCGTTCAGGTAGTTACCGTCACTATCTGCCAGCCTGCCCTGGTAGTCGATGGTTTGCGGTACATTCTGTGCCCATAGGCACAATGAAGTGAGAAGTAAAATAATGATAAATGAGTTTTTCATATTTCCTCCTTTTAAAAAATTTATTTGGACAGCTCAAAGAGCTATGCCTACATTCAAAATTTATTTGGACAGCTCGGTGAGCTATCCTTACATTATTTTAATAAGATCATTTTCTTAACTGGTGAGTTTTCCATGTTGGATTTATAGAGATAAATGCCAGATGGAAATCCTTCAGCATTCCATTCAATTGAAGTTTGAGTATTGCGGATTGATAATCTATCCATTAATTGACCTTTGATATTATAGATTGAAATCTCCGTGTCCTCTGTGAACTCTGTGGTATTATTGAAGGTGATTGTAGTTTTAGGATTGAAGGGATTAGGGTAATTAAACATTTCAATTTTAGTAGTATTTATAACCAGCTCATTTGTGTTTACGCCGTATTCGGTGAGAATGAACACTCCGCCATCTGTGCAACAAACAATATTCGGACCATTTATAAGCGGATGTATCGTTAGTTTATTTACGTTAAGGTCAGGCAGACCCTCATTCATGAAACACAGATCTTGCAGGATAGGATCCCAGATAGCAACACCCGAAGGTTCTTCCCAGCCAACGAATATGTTTTCACTGCAATCAAAACAGACAGAACTCATCATTATATCCCAGAATTCTACTTCCCAGGTAGAGCCATAATCAGCGGAACACCACAGACCAGAAGAGTAGGAAGTGCCTGGAAAAATTCCGTATAAAGTTCCATTCTGAGAAAAAGCCATATTCGAGATGGGATATTGAGAAGTGGATTGATTCCAGATACTGCCGGCATCGTTAGAATAAAAAATGGTATTATCGGCTGCAATTACAAAGTGGTCATCATAGCTAATCATATCCAGGCAGTATTTGTCATTGAAGAACGTAACCGGTTCCCATAAAGTACCTGTATTTGATCTTACCAGTCCCTGCTCTCCACCTACATAATAATAATCGTCTGCACTACAGTAATAAATAAATCTGGGGTTAAAAAACCATTCGACTATAAAGAATTCAAAGGTGATAAAATTGAAAAGATAGATACCATCGGAATAAGTTCCATTTCCCATCACCGCTATCAGGTCGGCAGAACCAAGAGTCACAGCTTCCACATCCCATACCGGAAGGTCTCCGTAACTATATTCCTGCCAATTGCCATTGTTATTTACCCACAAACCGTTGGATGCACAGATTAATTCGTAAACAACTCCGCCATTCCAAACGTAGAAATTATTGGCTTCAATGCCTGCAGGTCCAATACCGTCCCAATTGTAAGATTGACAGAGAAGAGGGAAGAGAAGTAAAAATAAAAATAAATACTTTTTCATATTTCCTCCTTTAGATAAATCAATAATGAAGGATGAATTCGCTAACGGAAAATAAATATGAAAAATGTTCTGTCAATATTAATATTTTTTTTGATTAATTATTTTTTGTATAAATACTACAATTAATTCCTTCTCTTGTTACCAACCCCAGCTTGATAATCCATAATTAGAAACTGGTTTATGAAATCACACCGAGATGGTGTTCATAAAATTCACGGTTCAACCGGGACGGTTGAACCAACGTGTGTGTTGTGTGGATTTGATACGCGAGATAAAGAAAGAAAAAAAATCAGTCAGTTCCAACGATGTTTGAAAATTTGAAAAGGATATTATTCTGTTTTGTAATGAGTGCCGGGTCGATTCTTTCACCCTTCCAACTGATGCCCCAGTGCAGATGATTTCCCGTTGAACGTCCGGTAGAGCCTACCTCGCCAATTTTATCACCTTTAAGGACATAATCTCCCTTTTCAATGCTAATAGTGCTCATATGGATGTAAATGGAGCTAAGACCACAGCCATGATCTATCAGAACGAATTTGCCATTGTAAAAATAATCTCCGGTTAACGCTACCACTCCGGTAGCCATTGACTTGATGTCGGTTCCCAGGGGAGCAGCAATATCCAGTCCATTGTGTGGAGAAACTGGAATACCATTTAATATCCTGTTGCTGCCAAAAATCCCTGTTACTTTTCCATTTTCAACAGGGATCGTAAAATCATCTAAGTAAATAAACTGATTGTTATGAATATTTTTCCGGAACTCTTGCAGTGTAGCAGATTCACGTTCAATCCTGTTTATCACATCTTTATCTGTTGGTTCTTCAAGATACTCAGGAGGAATATTATCGATTCTTTGAGTTTCGTATTCCCGCTTTGTTAAGAGGAGTTCAGTCGTTTCCATTTGACCATTCTGCATTACCAGGGTTAGAATATGACGGAGCTTTGAATCACGGTCAAAACCGATTAAAAAAATATTTTCCATAAGCGGTATTTCCTGGTAATCTAAGAAGATCTTCTCAACCTTGGAAGAAACTTTTCCAACCATGATGCCACCCTGGGTTGCATTTCCCTGTAAGGTCAAAACATCTTCTGCCATAATTGATAAAGCAAGAGATATGAAAATAAGAATAAAAAAGTATTTCATTTACCAGTTTATAATTTTATCAATTCAAAATCTTCTTTGTGTACCCAGCCGCCAAGTCCATTGGGAAGTTTAATCAAGCTCCAGTTACCTTCTTCTCTTTCAATTTCAAATATCATTCCTTCGTGAATAGTGAAAACGCGGGTAAAATCTTCGCTTGGTCCACTGTAGCCAATGGCAGAAGGGGTAAGTATAACACCCTCATTCAGAAAATGATAAGCTCGCCATTTAAGGAAACCGAGCAGAAGAAAAATTAAAAGGAAGAAGATGAGAACAGTTGTAATAAAGATAGGAACCGTTCTTTCACGATTACGGTAAAAAACTATCATAAAACAGGTAAGCAGGATAATAAGACCGAAAATCATAAGTGCGATAACAGCGAGCAGGTTGATAGAAAGAGAATCGAATAGTTTCTCCCAGAAAGAGCGGATGACATCTTCCGAACTTGTTTCCTGTTTGTCTTTGGTTAAGGTGAGTGCAAATTCCAGGTTTTTCCTGGCGCTGGCATGGTCAGATTCGATCTCAAGAGCTTTTTTATAATATAGAATCGACCTTCCAATTTGATGAATCCGAAAATAACAATTTCCTATATTATAAAATAGATCCGCATTTATCAGACCTTCATTTTCAATACTTAAGAAATCTCTTAAAGCATTTTCATAATTCTTTGTTTCATATTCGTTCAATGCATTTTGAAAGACTTTATCTATTTTTAATTCACCTATCAGAAGCAAGCTGAAGGAAATGATCAATAAGATTAAAACCAGTTTTTTCATCAGTTCCTCATATCTTTGTCTTGGAAATATCAGCTATTATCTCTTTCATAAATATGAAATCGTTTTCTATATTGTTACTGGAAAAACCACCCGGCATAAAACGGGATTGATCGCATTTCTCTAAAAGAGATGAGATCTTTTCTGAAATAGCAGAAGAATCAGTTTTTTTTTGTACTTCAGTAAGAAGTTGATCTGTAGAACTACCACGCGGTATTTTTAATTTATCTGCCAGGTAACTGCTGAGTCCCAATTGTGCAGCAGAATAAAATTCGATATGTCCTTTACCGGCATGATCTGCAGCAGTCTTCATATATTTGCGCAAAATTTTGTTTGCCTGTTTCTGCCGTTGATAATCGAGGTTTCCGCTAAGTTTCTGACGTTCATTTGCATAAATATAAGATACAAGCAGCAGCAAAATAAATAACAGCCAGATCAGCCAGTAACCGAATTCATCAAAATAAATTGGATTATCTTTCAGTTTAATATTAGTGATAATGAAACCGATATCGTCTCCTTCACGTTCTACAGAAGATTGAGCAGCACTACTGGAAATGAAGGTCATATCACCTTCCTGTACATTTAAAGTATATTCACGGGTTTGTTTAATGATATATTTTTTCTGGTATGGATCAAAGTAGGAAAAACTAATGGGTGGAATATTAAATACTCCCTTTTCCTGTGCAATTACAAGGTATTTTATTGATTTTGTACCTGTTTTCTTATCACTATTTATCTTTGTAGAAATTTCAGGATCGAGGAAACGTAAATTTTTGATCTCCGGCAGAGCAGGTACTTCAAATTGCTTCAGGTTACCAGTTCCTTTTATACTTAAATTATATGTAAAAGAGTCACCAATTTTAAGCTCGGTATCACTTACACTGCTGGATAATGTGTATTTACCTACCGCACCGGAGAATCCTTCCGGATGGTTTTCATAGGGCAGTTCTTTTACATTTATGTATATTGGTTTGCTTTTGATGGAATATCTTTTAGTGGAACCGAAATCAAAGAAACTGGTAGATTGAATTCGTACATCAACCAGCATTTCCAGGGAAGTGATCTCCAGTTTACCCGTGCGAGTGGGAATAAGCACTATCCTGATCAACGGCATTTTATGATAACGCTGTTCATTTAACATAGCGCTGGAAAAACCTATTCTTTTTGCTCTGAAACTGATCTCATTCCAAAAACCATTGAAAACGGGTTCCGAACTAAAAGAAAGATCATTTATATCGTAAGGGTCATAACGCGTATAAAGTGAAAATTCCACTGTTATTGGTTCACCTTTGTAAATGTTCTTTTTATCTACTTCTGCCAGTACAAAAAGATTATCTTCCAGTTTACCGGATGTATCATTTCTGGATAATTGCCTGGAAGTTTTCGGAAGAGGCTCCGTGGTTCCTGCCACCACTTTTATGAAGATGGGTTGAGTGGTGAATGTTTTACCTTTTACTTTTAGAGTAATAGGTGGAATGATATAATTTCCTGTGCGTTCAGGCTGTAGTATATAGGCAAAGCTCTTTCTTATTTTTGAGGTCATTTTACCATTGACTATCGAATAAGATGAAGATGATGAAGAGGAGACACCCATATTTCTGAAGTTATCTATCTCTGGAATATCCGGTGTTGCAATTTCACCGGCTTTTTCACCAGAGAATTCAATAGTGTATTTCAATTGATCCTGCAGACCGATCTTTGTTTTATCTACATAAGATTCGATAATAATATCTTCCGCCAGAAGCATGGCGGTGAGAACCAGTAAAATAGTAATTGTCAAATTTCTCTTCATGTTAACAGCACCCTGTTTACCAGTATTTACCACGTTTTGCTTTGTCAACATTCATTTTCTGTTTTTCTTTTTTCATCTCTTCTTTTTCTTTTTGCAAAAGGGCTTTCAACATTTTTTCGGCATCTTCTTTTTTCTGATCTTTTTTCATTTTTTGCTGCTGTTCTTGTTTATCTTGTTTTTGTTCTTCTTTCTTTTCCTGATCTTGCTGCTGCTGTTGCTGATCTTTTTGTTGTTCTTTTTTTTCCTGATCTTCATTTTTATCGTTTTTATTTTGTTGTTGCTTTTCCTGCTGTTTACGCTGCAGCATTCTAGCTGCTAATTCGTAGTTATATCTTGCGTCCATATTCTGTGGATCTTCGATAAGAGCGTCCCGGTAGTTTTTAATGGCATTTTTATAATCCTTCTGTTGGAATTTCACGTTACCTAGATTCTGAAAGGCTTTTGATGTTTCGCTAAAATACTGGTTTTTCATTGTGAGATTGTAGGAATGCTCGGCATCTTCAAGATTACCGTTCTTATATTGAGCATTTCCCTGGTTGAAGTGCAATCGGCTGTCATCGGGATACCTGATGGCATTATCGCTGAACTTCTTCTCAGAATCCTGGAAATTTTCTTTATCGTAAAATTTAATTCCTTTCATGTTCTGAATTGCTTTATCGTAAGTTAGAATATCTGCAGGAAGAACAGCACTTCTCAGTAGAAATAAAATGATTAATAATATTGGAACGATTCTCTTATAATTCATCTTATATCACTCTTTTGAATTTAACTTTCTTCTTGTACAGGATAAAAGATTCGATGAGTAAAAGTAATAAAGCCGCAATTACAAAATATTTGTATTGTTCTTTATAGCGGGTGAATTCCCGGGAATCGAATTTCTTCTTTTCGATTGCATTGATATTTTTCATGATCTCGAAGATTTCGGATTGACGCGGTGTGATGGGGAAGAAGCGACCGTTTCCAGTTTTAGCGATCCTGGTTAGAATAGAAATATCCAGTTTTGTGAAAATAATATCACCTTTATCGTCTTTTGCATAGACTACATTGCCCGCTGCATCCCGCACAGGGATGGTGCTTCCTTCCGGTGAACCGACTCCAAGTGTGTAGATAATAGCGTTCTTTCTGGCAGTTTCTTCAGCTATTTTTACTGCATTTTCTTCCAGGTCTTCGCCATCGCTTACCACGATGATAACTTTGTGTTTTTCATCTTCACCAAAAAGCGTAACTGCCCTGGCAATGGCGCTACCGATATCTGTTCCATAAGAGGGCACTGTTTCCGTATCCAGCAGGCTCAAAAAGAGCTTGGCTGCACCGTAATCGTTGGTAAGCGGACACTGAACAAAGCTCTTTCCGGCAAAAGCCACTATAGCAATGCGATCTCCTTTCAGTTGATCTATAAAAAGTGAGATCTGGTCTTTTGCACGTTCGATGCGGCTGGGTTGAATATCCTGTGCATCCATACTTTTGGAAACATCTATTGCAACCACGATATCGATGCCTTCCTTTTTCACGATCTGTACTTCTTTATTCCAGCGGGGTCGAGCCAGAGCAATTATCAGGAAGAAAACAGCCATGATGAAAATTACATTCTTCAAAGACCAATGGAAGGTAGAAAACTGCTGCATGTAATAGTCATAAAACTTCTTATCTGCGAAGTTGCTGAACTGCTTTTTCCTGTTATGTGCCGCTACTCCCAGCAGAATAACGAACAGCGGAATTAACAGCATAAGAAACAGAATGTATGGATTACCCCAATGCATAAATTACCCTCACGGTATTTCCTTTCTTATCACGATCCTAAAAATAAATTCTAATAAAATTATCATAAAAGCAAAAATTATATATCTCCAGAAAAGCTCCTGGTAAATATAATAATCATTTATCTTTAATTCTGTTTTTTCCAATTTGTCAATATATTCAATAATTGCTTCTAGTTCTGCTGTGTTGGTAGCTAATCTGGCTCTTTCCGAACCTGTTATCTCAGCGATTTTATTAAGTGTGTTCATGTCCATTTCTATATTTACTTTTCTATACCTGGTGCCAAAAGGAGTTTGAATCGGGTAATCTACCAATCCTTTGCTACCCACGCCCACACAATAAACCTTTACTCCAAAAGTGGCAGCCAGATCGGCAGCAGTAAAAGGATCAATCTCACCGGCATTATTGCGTCCATCGGTTATCAATATTATTACTTTCGATTTTGCTTCTGAATCTTTCAGTCTTGCTACGGCAGTTGCCAAGCCCATACCGATAGCTGTTCCACTGGCTTCTTCATTTATCTTCATATCTTCCATGATAGACATCAGGATGTTATAATCGAGTGTAAGAGGACATTGAGTATAAGCATTATCCGAGAATACAATAAGACCGATGCGGTCGTTGTGACGGTTATCGATGAAATCTATAGCAACTCTTTTGGCTGCTTCCAAACGGTTTTTGGGTTGATAGTCCACGGCTTTCATGCTACCGCTCACATCAATAGCAAGTATAATATCTATTCCCTTACCAGTGATCTGCTGTTTTTTATGAGCCAGGCGGGGTCTTGCCAGCGCAATTACCAGAAATATAATAGCAATACAGCGCAGAAGGATTTGAAAGAAACGCAAAATACTGCTTCTTCCTGATATTTTACGAAAGAGATCAATACGACTGTGCAAAAGACGCACTTTCCTTTTTTGCTTAACAAGAAGTTCATATAAAATTATTGGTATTAATAGAAGTAGAGCCCAGAACCAGTAAGGATGAACGAATTCAAGCATCTTGTTCCTCCTCTGGTTCGAAAGATTTGAGATACTTCTCAAGCCATTTCAGTTCTTTTTCTGAATCTTTTAATTCTGGAATGAACTTCGCAAATTTAATTTTATCTGCAAAAATCAAAAACTCCAGAACTTGATTTTTTTCTTTATGATCATGTAAGATAAAATTTCGTCTAATTTCACTGGTTGTCATCTCAACGGCATTTATGTGATAATTCAGTTCAATGAAAAGCCTGAGAATAAAGGAAAGCCGGAAATGTAAATTGAGAAAATCACCTTTCTGAAGTAGTTTTTCTTTTTTCAAATTTTGCAATAATTCCAATGCAATGAGATATGGTGAACGCTCATCAATTATCCGGGTAGAGATATCTTCTACAGATTTCCTTCGAAGTAATTTTATTAGCATCCTGATTATGAAAACCAGCAATATAATTGCGACTAATGGAATGAAATAATCCCAGAAACCCAGATTCACTTTCAATGGGTCCGCTATATCACGAACGGTTTGCGAGCTATCTGTAAGAACGGTTTCAATATTTAATTGGAATTCGGAAGTATGTAAAACAACAAGGCTATCAAGGGTTTTAACCGCAAATTCCAGTGGAGGAAATGTGAATTCTCCTGTGTCGAACGGTTGGAAAATAAGATCTAAACTGGTTTTTTTTTTATCTTCTTCAATTTCATCTTCTGAACGGATATTTTTCAAAATGAAAATATCGAGCGTATCTATTTCCGGAGCGAAGATACTATCTGCCTTATCAGTTGTAATGTCTATAAAAACGTGAAAGGGGGTTCCCACATACAATTTTGGAGGTTTCTCTAATCTGTGTTCGATTTGCTGTGCAAATCCCATTAATGGAATTAAAAGTATAATTAATACTATAAGTTTATTTATTTTCATTCTTTTCATTGTTTTCACAAACAGGGTGCTTGTATTATCTTTTATTTTTCATTCTTATCCTGAATTTGAAGAATTTCATCAATTCAGGCGCATACGGTTTATCTGTCTGCAAATTAACCAGGTCAACTTTGATCTTCCTGAATCTTTCCATCAAATCTATTTCCTGTTCCAGAGCTACTTTCCTATATTTTTCACGAATCGTTCTACTGGATGTATTAATTGAAAATCTTGCTCCGGTTTCCGGGTCGTTCAGATGCAAAAGACCGGCATTTGGTAGTTCCATTTCCCCCCTGTCTATGATTCGCAGTGCGATCACATCATGTTTTTTGGCAAGTAGTTGCAAACTGTTTTCATAATCTTTATCCAGAAAATCTGAGATAATAAAAATGATGCTTCGTTTCTTAATTAATCTGTAGATATATTCAGCAGCTTTATTGATGTCGGTTTTCACATTTTGGGGTTCGAAATAGAGAATATCTCTTAAAATCCGAAGAGCTGATTTCTTACCTTTACGTGGTGGAACATATTTTTCCACTTCATCGGTAAACAGCAGCAAACCTACTTTATCATTATTGGAAAGAGCAGAGAACGATAGTACGGCTGTGACCTCTGTAATGAATTCCGATTTCAGATAATTCCTGGTTCCGAATAGAGTAGAAGCACTGCTGTCCACCAGGAACATTACGTTCAATTCACGGGTTTCTTCAAATTTCTTGATGTAAGGATATCCATACCGGGCTGTTACATTCCAATCGATCTGTCGGAAACTATCACCGTCCTGGTATTCCCGAACTTCCG
>JAUXIJ010000083.1 GCA_030621085.1 Candidatus Cloacimonadota bacterium
GCTGAAATGACTTTTTATTATTAAATTAAAAAAACTTCTTGACATAAAAACCTTATTTCAGTATTTAAGTACCAGAATTATTAAAAGGAGCTGAAATGTCGCATTTAATCAATATTTCAGAAGCTGCTTCGCTGGCTTTACATGGACTGGTGATCGTGGCACAGCAAAGTCCAGATAAGGTAAATGCAAAATACCTGGCAGAAAAATTGAATGCTTCGGAAGCTCACCTGGCAAAGATATTCCAGAGATTAAGTAAGAGCGGACTCATCAAGTCTTTTCGTGGTCCCACAGGTGGATTTATGCTGAATAAACCTGCGGAAGAAATCAGCTTTCTTGATATTTATGAGATCGTAGAATCTAAAATAATCCTTAATAATTGCCCTCTGGATAAAGCAGGATGCACATTTGAAAATTGTATTTTTGGTGATGCTTTAAAAAATATTTCGCAAAGTATTTATCAGACTTTTAAGAATATAAAATTATCTAATTTTATTGAATAGGTAAGAATAATGTTTGTAATATTAATGGGTATTTTAAAGTCAGTTTGGTTTTTACATATGGAGATGTCACCCTATCTTCTCTTCGGTTTTTTCATTGCCGGAGTTTTAAATCTAGTTATTCCACGAGAAAAAATATACACGCATTTATCTGGCAATAAATTGATCTCAATCATCAAAGCTTCACTTTTTGGAGTGCCTTTGCCATTGTGTTCCTGTGGAGTAATTCCTGTGGCTGCTTACTTGCGAAAAGAGGGAGCGGGGAAAGGTTCCACCGTATCGTTTCTTTCTTCCACACCAACCACAGGTGTAGATTCCATATTAGCAACTTATTCTCTACTTGGACCTTTATTTGCCATTATCAGACCAATTGCCGCTTTTTTTGCAGGAATTTTAAGCGGTTCTCTCACTGGGATTTTAGAGAAAAAACAAAATATAGAGAGCATAAAACCTTCTGAGGAAAATTCTTGCACCATCTGCAATATTGAAGAATCTCATTCACACAGTTTTTTAGAAAAAATAAAGTACATTTTCCAATACGGTTTCATTGATCTGATTGATGATGCTGGCAAATGGATATTGATCGGAGTTATTGCCGGCGGAATTATCGGATTTATTATTCCCGAAGATTTCATTGAACAATATCTTGGTAATCCCCTGCTTGCCTATCCCATAATGCTTCTGATTTCAATTCCAATGTATATCTGCGCTACTGGTTCGATCCCCATTGCAGCTGCTCTTATCATTAAAGGAATGACTCCCGGTGCGGGCTTGATCTTCCTGATTGCTGGTCCTGCCACAAATACCGCTACTCTGGCTTTTGTCTCGGGAAAGCTTGGTAAAAGAATTTTATTCATTTATCTGTTTTCCATAATAATTACTTCTCTTCTTTTTGGATTGATAGTCGATCATATCTGGAAAATTTCCGGGGAAGATATGAACCTGATAACTGGAGGAATGAAGATGCTTCCAATATGGTTGAAAACATTCTCGGCAATCCTTCTTTCCGGGTTGATTATTCGAGCACTCATAAAAAATCTATTATGTAAATTTATTAGGAAAAATAAGGAGATTATTGATATGAAAGGAAATTACAAAGTTCAGGATATGACCTGCCAGCATTGTGTTTATGCGATAGAGAATGCTCTTAAATCAATACAGGGAATAGAAAAAATTAATATTTCTTTAAATGATAAACTGGTTCATCTCGATGGTGAATACGATGAAAACAATGTGATAACTGCAATTCAAAAAGCAGGTTATTCAATAGAAAAAAAATAGGATCATGAAGAAATAAGCTCACAGATAACACGGATAAAAAAGAATTTGGAATTGTCAGTGAACATCAGTGTAAGTCTGTGGCAAAAAAAAGGAAGAATTATGAAAATTAGAAATTACAAAGAACTCAGGGTAGCACAAACTCCACATGGTATTAATGCCTATAAACTCTATGACAAAGATCATGCTCTGATCATGCATTTACATTTGAAAGCAGGTGAGAGTTTGAAACCGCATATTACTCCGGTTGATGTTGCTTTTTATGTTTTGGAAGGAAATCCTACTATTATGGTTGAGGATGAAAAAGTTCAGATAAAAACGGATGATATCATCGAAAGCCCGAAAGACATTGTTCATTGCATCTTTAATGAAACAGATAAAGATGTGCGTGTGCTTGTGATGAAACTTCCCAAACCAACAGAAAAAACTATAATGGTGTAATTTGGGAGAGTTATGGAGTGCAATAACTATGCTATTGCAATAAAATATCACGGATATTTTGCTCCAAAGATAAGAGGATCAATAATGAAACGCCAAATAATTGAAATAAATGAAGAAAAATGTAACGGTTGCGGATTGTGCATTCCCAACTGTCCAGAAGGTGCTCTGCAGATAATAGACGGGAAAGCCAGACTCATAAGCGATTTGTTTTGTGACGGATTGGGAGCTTGCATTGGAGAATGCCCGGAAGGAGCGATTAAAACTGTGGAAAGAGAAGCTGAACCTTACGATGAAGCAAAAGTTATGGAAAATATCATCAAAGCCGGACCCAATACGATTAAAGCCCATTTGAAACATTTGAAAGACCACGACCAGAAAGAATACTTCGGGCAGGCAGTTGCTATCTTACTTAGAAAAGGACTTCCCATTCCCAAAATTGAGGAAGAATCCTGTTCCAGCGGAACCTGTCCGGGAGTAGCTGCTCATTCCATAGAACGAGAAGAAAAACCTGTCAATGATGTGGAGATTAAATCCGAATTAAAACAATGGCCTGTTCAGTTGCATCTTTTGAATGCGAATGCTCCGTACTTTAAAAATGCAGACCTTTTGATCGCTGCGGATTGCGTTCCTTTTGCTTATGCCAATTTTCACCAGAGATTCGTGAAAGGAAAGATCGTGATAAATTTCTGTCCCAAGCTCGATTCAGGGATTGATTCCTACATTGAAAAATTAGCTGAGATATTTAAAAATCAGGATATTAGATCAATAACCATTGTTAAGATGGAAGTTCCCTGTTGTGGGGGAGTGGAGTATATTGTTCAAAAAGCAATTGAAAAAGCTGGGAAATTCCTGATGGTAAAAACTTATACGATCTCAATAAATGGAGAAATAATTTAAAAATAAAAAGGATCCTCCTTCGTCTCGATGAATCGGAACTACGGAGGACAAGGAGAAAAAAATGAGTATGTTTTGTTATCAATGCCAGGAAACTCTTGGCAACAAAGGTTGTACCGTAAATGGTATTTGCGGGAAAAAAGGTGATGTGGCAAATTTGCAAGACCTTTTGATCTATTCTTTAAAAGGTTTAGTAATTTTCCGCTCAAAAGCAAGTTTAGAAGTTCGAAAAGAATATAGAGAAACTTGCAACGAATGGGATAAATTTATTGTAGAAAAAATGTTTTCTACAATTACAAATGCAAATTTTGACAGAAATTATTTCATCGAAGCGATCAAAGAGACGATCAAAATGCGTGAGATAGTAAAAGAGAAAGTCGCAGAAATGGGAATTAAAGATGTAAAATTCGCAGACCACGATGCAGCTAATTTCACGATTACAGATGAAAATATCGACGAAAAAGCGGCAGCAGTTGGCGTTCTTGCCACAGAAAATAAAGATGTTCGCTCTCTGCGTGAGCTTCTTACTTATGGACTTAAAGGAATGGCAGCTTATGCAGATCATGCTATGCGCCTTGGCAAAGAAGTGAAAGAAATCGTGATATTCATAGAGAAAGCTCTTATTTCTACTCTGGATGATTCTTTAAGTGTAGATGAAATGGTTGCATTGGTAATGGAAGCAGGAAAATATTCTGTTGATGCAATGGCTGTTCTCGATGCTGCAAATACAGAATCTTATGGACATCCAGAAATTACAGAAGTTAATATCGGTGTTCGCAATAATCCCGGAATCCTTATTTCCGGTCACGACCTGAAAGATATGGAAGAGCTTTTGGAACAAACTAAAGGTACTGGCATCGATGTTTACACTCACGGCGAGATGCTTCCTGCAAACTACTATCCCGCTTTCAAAAAATATGATAACTTTGTAGGAAACTATGGTAATGCCTGGTGGCAGCAAACGCAAGAATTTGAGAAATTCAATGGAGCAATTATCTTAACTACAAACTGTCTTGTTCCACCCAAAGATTCTTATAAAGATCGTGTTTTCACAACCAATGAAGTTGGATTTGATGGTGTGAAACATATCGATGAAGCTGAAAAAGGAAAAGCAAAAGACTTCTCTGAAGCAATCGCTTTGGCAAAAACCTTACCTGCTCCAACCGAAATTGAAACAGGTAAGATCATAGGTGGATTTGCTCATAACCAGGTTCTTGCTCTGGCAGATAAAGTAGTAGATGCTGTAAAATCCGGTGCTATCAAGAAATTCGTAGTTATGGCTGGTTGTGATGGACGTCAGAAAGGCAGAAGCTATTACACAGATTTTGCCCAAGCACTTCCCAAAGACACAGTAATTCTCACCGCTGGTTGTGCCAAATATCGTTATAACAAACTTGACCTTGGTGATATTGGTGGAATTCCTCGCGTTCTCGATGCTGGACAGTGTAATGATAGCTATTCACTTGCGTTGATAGCTCTTAAACTGAAAGAAGTATTTAAACTCGACGATATCAATGATCTTCCGATTGTTTACAATATCGCCTGGTATGAACAAAAAGCTGTTACGGTGCTGTTGGCTCTTTTATATCTTGGTGTGAAGAATATCCATCTCGGACCGACTCTTCCAGCATTTCTTTCACCAAATGTGATTAATGTATTGGTAAAAAACTTTAACATTGGCGGAATTACAAATGTTGATGATGACATAAAAAAAATGATCGGGTAATATTTATTAAACTTCCGAGGTTATTAAAACTTCGGAAGCTTTTTTTTATTAGAAAGAAATTTAATTGGAGGGAATATGAAATTTATAGTAGATCAAGAATTATGTATTGGATGCGGAGCATGTGAAGGTGCCTGTCCGGAAGTATTTGAATTAGATGATGATAAATCTCAAGTAAAGTTGGATCCTGTTCCTGAAGAATTTCAGGCAAGTGCTTTGGAAGCTGAAGAAAATTGTCCTGTTCAGGCTATTTCACACGAATGATAACCGTGGTCTAACCACGAAGGCACAAAGACACAAAGATTGGTCTATATAAAATTGACGGGCAGAATTTATTTTCTGCCCGTTTATTTTTATATTGTTGAAGATGGTTCATTCTGCTATTTTGTTACAAATCAATTCTACTTGATTAGCTAAATCATCTATTACTCTATCTTCTGTTTCGTTAAGTTTTGGTTTCAATGAAAAAGATAGCTCATCATTTCTTTCTATCAATTTCAGGTTTTGTTGTAATGCTAATTTTTCACATTTTCTTTTAAACTTGTCAGTTATAATCCAAGAATTCTCACTAATGATTTTTACAGACATCCAGAAAGGTGTATCGGCATAAACAGCCCATAAATCCATTTTTAATCCTAATCCTACCCCAAAATTTCCAAATCTGAAATATCTGCGATAACCATATCTTTGAGGTGTTTTTATCAATCCTTTTGTTGATACTTTTTCCGATCTAATTTTAATTTCATCAACAACTTTATCTACAATATCGTAATATGAGTTTATTTTTTTGGGAATACTTGGCGATAAATCAATGTCTATAATGGGTTGAAACGAATTTTTATCAATCGTATCACAAAAACCAATTATCTGGTCAATGTCAGAAATCAGGTTTTGGTTATTCTCTTTTAATAGCTCGGATTTAATAGCATTTAATATTTCGTTCCAACTTTTAATTAGGATGTGTATATTGTCTGAATTTATCCTTATCTTGCGATTTTCTGTGTCAGTTTCAATATCTGCATGGTTTTCGTTAACTCTAATTAAAACCTCTTCATAAATTGATCTTACTCGCAATGTAGGAACTAAAAAAATCAGTACCGCATTATCAATAAAACGATTCAAATATTCATTAGGTTGGTTACTTGTTAATGATGCCCAAAATTTTGCTTCAATAATTAATGCTTCTCTTCCATTTTCATCAATTCCGCTAATATCAGGTCTTTCTAGTTTATCACCTACTTTTTGAGTTGTGTAAGATAAATCTGAAAAACTCAAACCGGTATTTATATTAATGATTTGATTGATAGTTTGTCTTACTCTAATGGATTTTCTTAGAATATATGTTAAACTTTCAGAAGCTATATCTTCTTGTGAACCTTTAATTCTGTTATAAAATTGTCCTAATAATGATTCCATTTTATTTCCTTTTATCTTCTGGTAGTCTTTTTGCAATTTTTCTTCTACTATAAGTATCTTCTTCTAAACAACGATTTATAATATTTCCCATATGCCAATATGTATAGCCATTGTAATCATAATATATCTGTCTCATTTTGTAAAAGTAGCTTTCATATCCAAATTTATCGATGTGATTTGCAAGTTCCAAAAACATCTTTTTTTCTACTCTCTCCTGTACAATATATTCATGAGGCCATTTTTTTGCATATGTTTTTGCAAAGATCCAATTCTGTACTTCAATAAAATTCTTTATTTTTTTAGTTAGTTCCATTATTAATTAAATCTAAATCCTTTGTAAGAATATATTTAATTCTCTAAATTACCATTCGCAGAAAAAACATTTTCCCGTCAAGTCCAAAACTGGAAAGTCTTCTTTTTCGGTGTTTAATTATTTTTCTGCAAAAAAAATAATTTGACATCAAAAGGTTTTAAATTATCTTTGTTAGTGTTCACTAACGTGGTGAATAATGAGGAGGTAATAAAAATGTTCAGCGAAAGGCAGCAGCAAATTGTTGAAATAGCAATAAAATTAATTGCTGATAAAGGAATTCAAAACCTCACTACAAAAAACATAGCTTTTAAAATAGGGATTTCCGAACCCGCATTGTACAGGCATTTCAGCAGTAAACTGGAAATCTTGAAAGCTGTTATTGCCTATTTCCAGATTAAAATGCAACCTGCTTTAGAAAAGCTTAAAGAATCGTTAATCTCTCTTAATAAAATTGAAAGCTTCATGTTAGAACATTTAAAAATAATTAACCTGAATCCTGATTTTGCAAAGGTGATATTTTCCGAAGCGAATTTCCAGAATGAAGAAAATCTAATCTTAAAGATGAATAATATGATGAATCAATCCCATAAGATTTTGGAAACAATAGTTCACTCTGGTCAGAAAAAAGATGAGATCCGCACTGATATAAATTCATTAAGTATTGTTAGGATGATCATCGGCTCGATGAGATTGTTGGTAACCCAGTGGAGTATGTCCGGTATGATCTTCAATCTGGAAACTGAAGGCAGGCAACTTAGTGATGACATAAAAAAACTAATTGTTGCGAAATAAAATTTTTTATTTAAATTGAAAGTTAGTGAGTATTAACTCACGGCTAAATAACGAGAAAGTGAAAGGAGATTGTTAGATGGAAAAATTTTTAAATAAGTTACTGAGATTTCCCAAAATTACTATATTGGCTTTGTTAATTATCTCAGTCGCATTTTTTATGGTAATGAAAGAAAATAGCAAAATGGAAACCGACCTTGATAAATATATGCCGCAAGATCATCCGGCATTTGTTTATAGTGATCAGGCGGAAGAAATATTCAATATCAAAGACGGAATCATCATTGCCATCGAAAATCCGGAGGGTATTTACCAGACCGAAACTTTGCAAAAAGTAAAAGATCTAACTAAGCAGTTAGGTAAGATGAAAGAGATCGAAAAGAGTGATGTGACATCTCTTTATACTGCTGATAACATTATTGGAACCGAAGATGGAATGGATGTGAAAGCTTTTTTCAAGAAAGTTCCTACAACTGAGGAAGGTTTGTTGGAAATTTCAGAAAATGTAAGAGCAAATGAAATGATTTTTGGCAAACTGGTTTCTGAAAATGAAACAGTAACTGTGATCATTGCTGAAATTGGTGATGATGTTTTCAGCCAGGAATTTTATCATCAAATATTAGAACTTGTGAACTCTTTTGAAGGACCGGAAAAACTTTATGTTGCTGGTGTTCCCATTGTAGAAGGCTCGATGGCTTACTTGGGTCCGAAAGATATGCAGAAGATGGTTCCTATCGTGATGTTAGTTATCATTATAGTTCTTCTGCTTATGATGAAAAGTGTGAAAAATACTATCTTCACAATGTTGGTAGTTGTCTTTAGTGTAGTGTGGGCTTTTGGTCTCATGGCTGCTGTAAATATCCCGATCTATGCTGTGTCCACAATGCTTCCGGTGATGCTGATAGCAATTGGTGTGGCAGATGGAATTCACCTTTATAGTCATCTTGATCTTTTCCTGCGTAAAAATCCTGATGCAACCCGCTTAGAGGCGGTTTCCGATATGCTGAAAGGAATGTGGAAACCTGTTGTGATGACTTCTGTTACAACTTCAGTAGGATTTATTTCACTTCTTACTTCAGAAGTTTTCCCTATAAAATATTTTGGTGTTTTCACAGCTTTTGGCGTGATGGCTGCGATGTTGTTTTCGCTTATTCTTATTCCGTCAGCTATTCTTGTTTTTGACTTTCCCAAAAGGAAACAAAAAACGAAACCTGATAGTAAAATAACCAAGAATCCTTTCTCATACAAATTTGCTGAAGGCGTGATCAAATATAAAACAATCACACTATTCCTTACAATTGTTATTGTTGCAGTTTCCATTTTTGGCATTACCAAAGTCTGGATCAATTCCAGTTTCCTGGATAAATTTGAGAAAAATAGTGATATTGTGCTTACAGATAAATTCATCAACGAAAATTTTGGTGGAACCAGTAATCTGAATGTTATCTTTGAGGGAGAAGAAAATGATGTAATGAAATCTCCAGTGGCATTGAAATTGATCGATAAATTGCAGAATGATGTGGAAAACAGGTTAGCTGTTGTGGGCAATTCATTCTCATTGGCAGATTATATGAAACGTATGAACAAGGTGATGCACGCCGATAAAGAAGAATTCAACACCATCCCTGGTTCACAGGAATTAAATGCTCAATATCTCTTGCTTTATGAAATGAGTGGTGATCCTGAAAACCTCTGGAAAGTCGTTGATTACGATTTCAAAACTGCTAATATGACCATTCAACTGAAAAGTGATAATTCTAAAGCAATAAACAGTGCCATTGCAGTTGTGGAAGAATATAAAAAAGGTTTTGAAAAACTCGGGATCAGCGTGAATTACGCCGGTTCGGGCTATAAAGCTCTCATTTTCACAGATCTCATCCTGGAAGGACAGATCAAGAGTTTGATAATGTCACTATTGATCATCATTATTCTGCTGACTCTTATGTTCAAAAAACTTGTTGCCGGTCTCATCGGTTCTGTTCCAATCGTCATAACTGCAGTTATTGGGTTTGGTGTGATGGGACTTCTCAATATTCCGCTTAGCACAACTACAGCTCTCATTTCCAGCATCGCTATCGGTATCGGTATAGATTATGCAGTCCACTTTATAGAACGCTATAAAATTTATGCTAAAGAAACAGGAGATAAACAGAAAACGATGCAAGGAACAATGCATCATTCGGGTAGAGCAATTATCTTTAATGCAACAGTTGTAATAGCCGGATTTCTAGTTTTGCTATTCTCTGTATTCCCACCAAATAGAAGCTTGGGAGCTTTGGTTTCTTTAAATATGTTCACCAGTTTTTTGGGTACAGTAACTATAATGTATCTGCTGCTTTATAAAACGAATATGTTTTTTGGGAAGAAAAATCAGGAGGAAAAATGAGAAGATTTACAATTATTTTAATGGCAGTTTTGATTATGGTTGCAACATTGACAGCACAGGAAATCACTGGACTGCAAATTATCGAAAATGTTTATAAACGTCCCACCGGACAAGATCAGGAAGGTGATCTGACAATGTCACTTATCAATTCCCGTGGGGATGAACGGGTGCGTGAGATCAAACAATTCTTAAAAGATTTTGGTGATATGGAAAAGAAGATCATGTTCTTCCAATCACCTGCGGATGTACGCAATACTTCTTTTATGAATTGGAGTTATGATAAAGCGAGAAAAGACGATGATCAGTGGATCTATCTTCCTGCCCTTAAAAAAGTGAAACGAATTTCCAGCGATAGTAAAAGCGATTATTTCATGGGTTCCGATTTCACTTATGATGATCTTGGTGATCGTCATCCATCTTCTGATAAACACAAATTATTGCGAGAGGAAACAGTTGACGGAGAAGATTGCTACGTGGTGGAAAGTATTCCCAAAGAAGAGGAATATATGTATTCTAAAACTATTACCTGGATCATTAAAGATAAATGGATAGGAAAGAAAAAGGAATTTTATGATGAAGACGAAGATCTGCTGAAAACACTTACCGTGAAAGAAGTTGAAGAGATCAAAGATTATCTTATCATCACCTTTTCCGAAATGCATAATGTTCAAAAAGATCATAC
>JAUXIJ010000013.1 GCA_030621085.1 Candidatus Cloacimonadota bacterium
CAAATCGGCAACCCGTGACTTTGATTTGTTCGTCTTTTATCATCTTACTAATCGCATCAGGATATTGAGGATACTCAAATCCAATGCTCATGGCAAGATGACGTGGCACGCCGCCGTTATTTCACTTTATCTGTTGAATAGAACCTGGTAGTGGGATAGGCAAGTTCGATGTCTTTCTGTTTAGCAAATTCCTTTAAAATATCTTCCCAGATGGCTTCGGTATAACCTCTTCTTTTCCTGGTTTCACAAAGATGACGAATGGTGAGTTGAATTCCGTGGTCTTTTACATCGGTATAAACAATTGGAGTAAGGTGTTTATAGTAGATCAAAAACTTTCGGGCTGCTCTTTTTATCTGTCTTTCTACAGGTGTTGTGATATTCTCACTTTTATTATTAGCAATTTTCAGAAGTATCTTTTTTGCCTTCTGCCAGTTGCTTTCAAAGGTAATAACAACTCGTATTTCGTTCCAGATATATTTGAATCCTTTATCGTAGTTTGCCAGATCAAGTGTGAATATTTTCCCGTTTGGAATATGAATTATCCTGCCGGTGCTCTGATCTGCATCTACCCAGTTCCCTATTTCCAGTAAAGAAAATTCAAACAGACTCAGATCTATAACATCACCGGCCAGATTACCAATCTGTATCCTGTCTCCCACTTCGAATGGCTTGCGGGAAATTATATAGATCCATCCTGCGAAATTAGCTATTAAATCCTTGAGCGCAATGGCAATACCGGCAGAGAGCAATCCCAGATAAGTAGCAATAGATTGTACACCTTCATACCACAATCTGCCTACAATTATAATGCCCAGTATAGCTATAATGGTGCTTATTATCTTTCGCCATTGGTAGCGGGATTTCATATCGGTTATCTTTCTCAGGATTAACCTGTTCACCACCTGTTTCAGCAGCCAGAGTATTGTTATGATAATAATCGATTTTATCAGCTTAATCATGATTGGAGAATTGAGGTAAGGAACTTGCTGAAGAAGTTGTTCAATAAAATTCATTTTTTACTCCCGTACCAGGCTTTTGATCATCCTGATCTCTACGCGACGGTTCTTTTTTCTGTTTTCTAAATTATCATTTGGAACAAGCGGTTTGAATTCTCCGTATCCCATTGCCTGCATCTGTTCTGGTGGGAAGAAATGATTATCCATAAAGAATTTAACTACATTTAAAGCACGGGTAGAAGATAATTCCCAATTGGAAGCAAATTGACCGCTTATTATTGGAACGTTATCTGTATGACCTTCGATGCGTATCTGCCAGCCGGGTTCGTTATTTATTCGATTCTGAATATTACGGGCTACTTGTGCAAGTGTTCTCAATGCTTCCCACTTAAGAAGGGCTTCACCTGTATTGAAAAGTACTTCTCCTGGGATTGTGATTACCTGTTCATTGAAATCGAGTAGAGAATCCAGTTTTGCCAGTTCTGTTAATTTCTCGTTCTGCTCAATTATCATCTTGTTCTGTTCAACGATCCTTTTATTTTTTTCAAAATCCGTAATCACATAAAAGAAAACAAAAAACACCAGTAGCAGTGCCATCATATCGGCAAATGGAACCATCACATCGAGCAGGTTCTCGCTTTCGGAAGTCTCGTCGTTCAGATCATCGAGTCTTTTCTCCAGAGTGGAGCCGGTAAGATTGCTATCGATACTCATTTTTAGTTCAGGTACCCTTCTAATTTTTCCCTGGTTATATGGGAATTTTCGCCCTTCTTGATAGAAAGAACACCCACAATTATAATATCGCGGATCCTGGTATCTGTCTGGTTCTTATCACGGATCTTGCCTGAGATAGGTTTAAAAACCAAAGCAGAGAGAACCAGTCCGTACAAAGTTGTTACCAGGGCAAGTCCCATAGCAGCCGGAATAGCGGCAGGGTCTTTCACACGGTGCAGCATGGCTATCAATCCGATCACAGTTCCCATCATTCCAAACATGGGAGCAAAACTACTGGCAATGCGAAACACACGTTCTGCAATTATATTTTTTTCTGTGATCGTGCGATTATCCCGTTCCAATACATCTTCTATGTGTGCAGCATCAACTCCATCGACAAGGAGGGTCAATCCTTTTTCCAGGAATGGGATGTCTTTTACAGTTTCATAATCCAGCAGGTTCTTCAGGCTTTTTTTGCGGGATTCTTTGCAGATATCAACTATCAGATTCACCACATGATCGTGAGAATAATTTTTATCCGCAAAGATATTAATGAACGCCTTTAAAGAATTACCCAGCGCATGTGGAGAAAAATAAATAACTACGGCAGAAATGGTTCCACCAAGCGTTATAGCCAATGCAGATCCATTCAAATATAAACTTGGATCCTGTTTAAAAAAGATTATGGTTAAGATAATTCCAAAACCAAATATAAAACCAAGTATTACTGTCAATTTCATAATCTATTCCTTTATATAATTAAGAGTTTTTCGGATATTCATCAGCATCTCATACCTGGTTTTTTCCTGTTCTTTCTGCGTGAGATCGCCAAGAAAATCTATGTCCTCTCGAATAATAGTGGCGCCACGGGAAGTTAAGCTGTTCAGGAATTTTTCTTTTATATCATTTTCTACACTTGCCAGGAACGAAACTAACAAATTATGTTCAACGTTCATCACCACTTTTTCTATCTGTGCTCCTTTCAGATTGTAGATGTCAGAGAAAAGAAAAACCTTTTGCCGGATAGTTTTTGCAGTTTCCGCATTAATAGAATCAACCTGTGCTAAAAGCTTTTTCGAATCATCTGCAGGAAGTATATTAATTACGTTTACAAGAGTCTCTTTACCATTGAAGGAAAACTTTTCATCTTCCAGGAATTTTTTATATCTCTCATTTAATCTTTTTCTAATATTCTCGATCTCATTTTTTGGTTTTTCCAGGTTGGAAAGCATAACTTTTATAATGGGCTGTGTGTCACCTTTCCAGGTATGTAAAAACTCCTGAGCATAATCTACATTCAGGTTGGAAAGCAGAAATGCAATATCTTCCGCTTTCTCTTTCTCAAGCAGTTTAAAGAAATTCTGCATGGAAAGCTCTTCCAGAAAATGAAAATCTAAACTATCTTCTTCTGCTTTTTCATTAACCACCTTGATAGGTAAAGGCTTTGTCCGCGAAGCTATCAGGTTGGCTGTACCTTTCATTATCCCGCCGGATTCACCTGCCAGACTACCTTTCACATGTAAGGCTTTTTCAAAACCGGTAACGTTGATACTTTGCATGGAAGAGGAAAGCTTGCCGAAACCTGAACGCATCATCAATGAGAAGAGCAAAAGAATTACAAGCAGCACAATTCCCAATATAAAATAAAGTGAGTGATCTATCGTCTTCCTCTCTTCTGAAGAATCCACGCCAGTTCTAAAGTCAAGAACGCTTTTGATAACCAGCTTGTCACCTTTTTCTGGATTTATATGCATCCACAGAGCTACGTTCTGCCGGATGAAATTCTCGATAACTTTATCAATATCTTTTTTCACATAAATCGTAATTTCTTTTTTCACGATGATCGTGGGATAGGTTTCCTGGTCATCGATAGCAGTGGGCATCACCGAGCGCGATTTGGCAATTGGCAGTCCGGGCAGGCTTTTATCTCTATCCAGAATTGAACCGTAAACTTCCAGCCGGCTGGCGGGATATTCCAGGGTGAGATTAGCAATTACAATTGTTTCACCCACGAGGGGAAATAACATCGACTCGATCCATTCTGCCAGTTCCCGTTCCGCCTGGATCTCTTTAACGGTTTCAATTTCAAAATTCTGTGCTAACAGGTGGAAGGATGCAAATAGACATAACAAAAATAAGATTCTTTTCATATTCATTTCCTATTAATCATTCGATAAAATATCCATCATTCGTTTCAGTTCCGGATTTTCAGGATCAATGCGTTGTGCTCTTTTAAGGTGATACAATGCTTCCTCCGTATCTCCCATCCTGTAATAAATTGAAGCCAGACGAATGTAGGAAAGAGAAAGCTCCGGTGCTATAAAGATAGCCTGTTCACACTCCTGTATCGCCTTGTAATAATCCTGGGAATAATAGTATTCCAGAGCATCTATCAAGTGAACTGTAGCTCTATTTATATTGGCCATTTCGGCATTATGCACTTTTGTGGTTTCCTCCTGAATTTTTTCTGTGATCATTTCGCTGTCTATTATTTTCTCGATTATTCGTATGGTATCATAAACCGTTTTTTCATGAACAAGTGTATCAATTACTACTTTTTCCACAAACACGGTATCTATGCGAACGTCCAGGTCCACACCGAACTGTCCGGGGAAAAGCTCTACCATTTCATCCTTGGTTGCTTTAGACTTGCCGAAATCTATTTTTACACCGAAGAAATGATCTCCAAATTCGGATTTCAAATCATTTCCAATGGCAAAAGTATCACCTTCTTTGGAAGCTGAGATGGGAATATGAAAAGCATAATCCACAGCAATTTCCATAAAACTAAAATTTGCTTTATTACTTTTTGTAGGAATACCAGGCCAGTTTTTAGCAAATATCTTCAAGCCAAAACCACCTGTAAAATTGTGGTTATTCATCCCGGCACGCAGAAACAGGTTTTTTGCCAACATGTACTCCATGCCCAATCCCAGCAGAAGTTCGTTATTATCACAATATTTTTCAAATTCCAATTCCCCGATGAAATTGAATTTTTTCCAACTGGCATTGGATCCTATTCCCAGCACAATTGGAAGGCGGTCTTCAGCCCCATCTTCCAGAGCCAGATTACAGCGTGTGAGATTCCTGGTTATCAGTCCGAAACGGAAAATATCATTAAGATGGTAGGAGAAGCCAATATCGAGATCGAAGGCATTCTTGCTCTCATTTATTTCGCTGTAGTTCAGGTAATAATCGTAAAGACTGATACCGGCAGAGAGTTTTCCTTCCAGCTTCTGTGGAAATATGCTGGCACCGTAATGCATGCCGAAACGCCCTTCATCGTAAGCTTCTGAATTAAAAAACCCACCGCTTACTGCAAACGCACCCGGTACTTTCCCAACCGGAAAAGTGAAATAAGTAAAAATCTGAGAAATATTATCGTTATCGAGCTGCATCAGGTAGGGTCGTGAATCTGTGATAAGTTCGTAGTATTTGAAAACACTCAATTGGGAAGGGTTCCACACAGCAGCAGAAGCATCCTGAGATGAACCGATGCCTGTGATTCCCAGAGCTGCATTCCTGATACCGCCATCTTCAAAATCATAAGCAAAACAGATAAGAGGAACAATTACAAATATTATCAATAATCTATTTTTCATAATTCTTACCTTGCAATTATAATACTACCCTGATAGATTCGGTTGTTGATGGATATTTTATAGATGTAGAAACCACCGCTTACCGGATTGGAGCCGGAATCGCATTTATTCCAAAAGGCACGTTTATTTTCTCCGTATTCCTGCACCGGAAGCGATCTTATCAGTTTACCACGACGATTGTAAATATTGCATTTTATTTTTCCTACCTCTTCCAGAGTATAAATAATTAGTTCGCAGGAACTATCACTCCAGGTAACCGTGTGTGGCTCTACTTTCACTTTTTCTTCGGGAACCAAAGGCAATACCGTAACAGTAATATCCACAAAGCTGGAAAGCCTTCCTTGGTTGTCGTCTATTGTAAAGATCAGGATTTCCGAGCCTGTCCAATTTTCTGGAGCAGTAAGCGTTACTTCCAAATCGTTTATTTCGCAAACTATCTGTATATTTCCTGTAATGGTCAAAGTCAAATCGGAAAGCTGCTGTTCGGGATCAATTATATATTCTGCAAAATCTATCTGGTAAGAATCATTTTCCCGGAAGGAAATATATCTCGGTAATATATCCAGATCGAAGGTTGGAGCATCATTAACCGGAGTTACGATGATATCTGTAACATCCATCGCCAGCGGATTACCTTCTTCATCTTTAATGATAAAAGTAATTGTTTCCGAGCCGAACCAGTTCTCTGCAGCCTGCATTGTAACCATATACCCATTTATTGAAATAAAAATATTGTTACTTACAGTAGCTTCTAGGATTGGCAGATCATTTTCAGGATCGAAGATATAAGGACTGAAATTCTCTATGAGAATATTGTCTTCTTCAAACGAGAAGCTATCGGGTAGGATAATTGTAGGTGGCTGGTTATCTTCACATTCAAAGGTAAAAACTGCTTCAGTTAAAATGTTTGGGATCAATGCATTATCGGCAGCAGAAATGCTCACGGTAACCAGTTCTTCATATTGAAATGGTTCTGCCGGTTGATAAGATATAAGATATCCCGAACCTCCCAGGATTATTACAGGTTCAATTTGGTAATCATCAATGGGAACGTCATTGATCTTGAAAATAATAGAGGTAGAATCTACTCCGCTTTCGTTATCCAGAATGTAACAACTGATAGAAGTGGAAACAGGTACACCAGTGCTGCCGTTTTCCGGATAAGGCTGCCAGATAAAGGGAGGGAAACTATCTTCTAGAATGCATTCAAAAGAATAATTGAAAGTTCCCATTACATGTGGTGGTGATGCCAGATCCGCTGCATCGATGGATACATACACAGTATCACCGGAGTTAAAATTCTGATCGGGATTGGCAATTATCAGATAATCATTCAAACTGCCGCTGTAAAAAAGATTGCCGTTTCCAATGGAATATTCGATTCCCTGAATAATTACATTTACCGAACTTATATCAACGCCAAATCCATCATCGTAAATATGGAAACTAACATTCGTATTTAATGGATTATTAGTAGAATACTGTTCGGGATCAAAATCTCCCAGGTAGGGAGATGCACCATCTCCAATGCACTGGAACGAGTAAGAGAAATTTGTTAACTGATTTGCGGGAGATGCCAAATCGTATGCTTCCACCTGCACAACCACGATCTCACCATATTGGAAATTACTAACCGGATTGATAGTGATGCTGTAATCTGCAACAGTTCCGGAATAAGCCAGGTTGCCGTTGGCAACAGAATATACAGTGCCATTCACATCTACATGCAATGTAGTTATATCTACACCTGTATCATCATCATAAATATGGAAGTAAATGTTCGTTTCCACTGCCACATCCTGCTGTCCTGGTTCGGGATCATAATCTCCGGTATAGGGTGGTTCATCATCAAATTTACATTGGAAATTAAATGAAAAAGTGCTCATCTGGTTAGGAGGCTGAGAAAGGTCGGCAGCATCGATCTCTACAGTTACCATCTCACCATAAGAGAAATTATAAGGAGGATCGATAGTAATAGAAAAGCCATTGGGAATCGTAGTATACTGGAATGTTGTATTCAAATATGTATAAGTTATTCCCTGGATGTTAACATTAACTGATGTAATATCCACTCCCTCAATGTTATCATAAATGTTAAAAGAAATATTGGTATCGATCGGAAGACCTGTTGAACCAGGTTGTGGAAACCATTCACCGGTGTAGGGTGGCTGCACATCTTCTATTATCTGGAACGAATATTCAAAAGTAGCCATGGGCATTCCATTCAGGTCTGCCCCATCGATAGAAACTTCTACAACCTCTCCCAGGGAAAAATTTACAGGAATATCTATAATTACATGATAATTATTCGCAGTTCCCGTATAAGAAAAATTACCACTGTTGTGTGTGTAATTCACTCCCTGAATGTTCACAACAATAGAATTCAGATTTACTCCAATACCACTATCGTAAATATTGAATTCCACATCCGTATCAAAAGGAACATTGATTGCTCCGTCCGGTGGGTCCAATGCTCCCACATAGGGTGGTTGCAGATCTTCTATCATTTCAAAGGAATAGTTGTAAGACGGCATAATATTTGGTGGATCTTCCAGGTCTTCGGCATCAATTTGAATATTCACTATCTGACCGAACTGAAAATTCACAGGTGGGTTTATTGTGATGATATAATCAAAGGGCGTTCCGCAATAATAAAAATATTCACTAAAAATAGTGTAGTTCAATCCGTTTATATTTACAATAACAGAATTAATATTCACTCCATCTACATCATCATAGATATGAAATGTAATATCTGTGTTCACTGGTATTCCAGTGGCACCCGCAGTGGGATATAAAGGCACAACATATGGTGGCACGGCATCTGCCAATAAAATTGAAAAACCTGCAAATAACAATAAAAAACAAATCCAATATTTCATTAACTTCTCCAAGATTTAGATATTCGAAGAAATCCATTTATAAAAAATGAATTTATTAATATAATGTCAACAAATTTGAAGAAATGGTCTTCAAATTTATTATTTATCCCTGTAAGAATGTATATTTTTAACTCCGTTGAAAACTGCTAATATTTCTGCAGCTATGGCAATGGCAATTTCCTGTGTAGTAGTTTTTCCAATGTTCAATCCTATAGGTGCATAGATGCTGTCTATGAGAGAACCTCCAAATTTCTTTTTCTTTACTATTGTTACAGCTTCTGCAACTTTTATCTTCGAACCTATCATACCGAGATATTTCACATTAATATTTTTACTGCACAGGTTCTCCAGGATGTCGTGGTCATATTTGTGTCCGTGTGTAAAAATGATCACTGCATCATTCACAGTAGGTGCAAACTTTTTGAGATATTGCATATAATCTACCACCAGAACTTCTTTAGCAGTGGGAATTCGTTCTTTACTGGCAAAATCTTCACGGTTATCTATCACAACACAGTAAAAACCAATCGAATTCATAATTGGTACCAGGCTGCGGCAAAGATGACCGGCACCAAAAATATAAGCTTTTTTGGTAGGTGGATAATATTCAAAATATACTTTTGCAACACCACCACACATCATGCCTATCCCTTCAGATGTTTCGGTAAGCTCAAATTTAAGCATTGCATTTTCTTTAGTTTTGTGGATCTCTTTGCATTTATCCAAGACAAGGCGTTCCAGCTTACCACCGCCAACCGTTCCCTGAGAGCTTCCATCTTCATAAGAAAGAAGTTTGAAGCCCGTTCTACCAGGGGTTTTCTCCACTCCCTCCACAATAGTTGCCATTACAAAAGCAATTCCTTTCTGCTGATTTTCCACGGCTTTTCTTAGAACGTCAAATACCGGTATTTCCATGAATTTATCCTTTATTTAAAATTCCATTTAATTCATTTTTTGTATTTATATTTTGCATTATTTCTTCATCTTCTACCAGGATGAATTTTCTCTTTTCGGGAACCAAATGAATAACATCACGCAGTGTAGATTTATCGGAATTGGCAAGAAGAAGATCTTTGAACTCTACAGAAAACAGGATAGGATGTCCCGCCAGTTTTTTCCCATTCTTTTGTATATAAGGTTGAAAGATAAAATGATTCTTGTCTAAACCCCCCAACAATTGTTGGTATATTGAAATAGGCAGGAAGGGTTGATCTACCATTTGCAGCAGAACCGGGTATTTCCCTGTGATTGCACTAAAACCCTTCAGAACCGATGAAAACATCCCCTGCTCATGATTCTGGTTGTATATGAATTTGATCTTTTCAGGATCGAGATTTGAAGCGATCACCTCTTTTTTTACAGCTTCCAGGTTTTCTCCCAGTACAATATAAACGTCTTCAGAGATGGGAAGCAGTTTCTCCAGAATGAGAACGATATGAGTTTTATTTTCAATCCTCAGCAGTGCTTTGTCTCTTCCCATTCTTGCCGATTTCCCGGCAGAAAGAATGATCGACTCAATCCTTCTTTTCATATTATCCCACTAAATTTATTGACACAATAAGTTCGCTTCAATGACATATCCATTAATTAGTTTTAAGTAATTGTGTCAATTATTTCAAAGTGGTGGGGAAGAATGGAAAAGGAAAAACATTTATTAAAACATGTTCAGGCACTTACAAAAATAGGTATTGCACTCTCAGCAGAGAAGGATATAAATAATTTCTTTAAATTAGTACTGGATGAGGCTATCAGGTTTACAAATGCAGACGGTGGAACAATATACACTTTATCGGAAGATAAAAGGGCTCTCGATTTCAAGATAATCTGTACAATTTCCACGAATTTGCGTTTGGGTATGGCAGATACTGCAAAATGGCCCAGTGTCCCACTTTACGATGATAAGGAAAATAAATTGTTTAAGAATTTTGCCTCGTATGTAGCACATACCGGTGAAGCAACCAGCGTGAAAGATGCATATAACCAAGATATCTTTGATAACAGCGGCACAAAAAAATATGATAGAAACAATAACTACCATTCCAAATCTATGGCTGCAATACCAATGAAAGATCATGAAAATGAACTTCTGGGAGTTATCCAGCTTATCAATGCTTTGGACGAAGAAGGAAAAATAATTAACTTCAACGAGAAACACATAACCATGCTCACTTCTCTGGCTTCGCAGGCTGCAATTGCTTTTACAAATAAGAATCTTATCGAAGGATTGGAGAATCTATTATACCAGTTTATTAAAAGTATTGCCGGTGCTATCGACAGGAAATCAAAATATACCGGCGGGCATATCAAGCGTGTGGCAACACTTTCGGAAATGCTGTCCCAAAAAATTCAGAAAGATAAAGGATATTATAAAGATCTTGCATTTTCAAATGATGAATTACAGGAGATAAGCATTGCAGGATGGATGCACGATGTGGGAAAGATAACCACTCCTATTTATGTGCGCGATAAAGCCAAAAAGCTGGAAACGATCTTTGATAGAGTGGAATTGATAAACACACGTTTCGATCTGGTCAGAACTATCATCTTGAAAGATATTTCTTGTTTGAAAAACAACAGCACAAAGGAAGATTTGGAAAAACTCTTGAAGCAATTAGAAGCCGACAGGGAATTTATCATAAAAGCAAATACCGGTGGTGAATTTATGAAAGATGAAGACCTGGAAAGAATAGATATGATATTCCAATATAAATATTCTTCAAATGGAAACGACTATTTCCTGATAACAGAAAATGAAAAAATAAATCTCTCCATCAGAAGGGGAACTCTGCTACCTGAAGAATTCGATAAAATGCGGGAACATGCCGTTGTAACGCATGAAATGCTGGGTGAACTTACGTTTCCCAAAAAATTCAGGAATGTACCAAGATATGCCTCTTCACACCATGAAAAATTGAATGGAAAGGGATATCCGTTCCAGTTGGATGCAGATCAAATGCCTCTCCAATCCCGCATTATTGCTATTGCCGATCTATACGAAGCTCTCACCGCTTCAGACAGACCATATAAAAAAGGAAAAACCCTTACCGAAACTCTGCGGATCATGGCGCTCATGGTGAAAGATGGTGAGATAGATGCTAACCTGCTCGACCTGCTTATCGATTCCGGACTGTATTTGGAATATGCAAAAAAATTCCTGAAGCACCAGCAGATAGACGACGTTGATATTGAAAAAATTAAAGCAATGTATCATTAAAAAAATTTATGGAAACACTGTCTAAAGAACACACAAAAGAATTAGCAAAACTCAAACAGAAAAAATATCGTGAAAATACCAAAACAGTAATTGTGGAAGGTGCCAGGCTGATAGACCAATTACAAAAAAACGGAACCTTTCTGCAGGAATTGTACATTTCCGATCTGGAGAAATATGATTTTAAAGACTTCGATACAACCAGAATATTTAAAGCTGAACCATGGCAAATTGAAAAGATAGCAGACACAAAACATCCTCAAGATATTGCTGCCTTGGTGCACACGAAGACCGTTCCAATCACAGAAAGATCTTTTCTGCTTTACCTGGATGATATCAAAGAACCCGGTAACCTGGGAGCCATATTCCGCACAGCCGCTTCCGCTGGAATTTCCGGTGTTGTTCTATCTCCCGATTGCTGTGAAGTGTTCAATCCTAAAGTGATACGTGCTTCGCTGGGAACTGTGTTTTCTCTACCTATAGAAATCCACGATATTAACTGGCTGAAAAACAATGATGGAGTAATAATCGCAACAACTCTGCACGATTCTATAGATCTTTTTAATGCTGTAAAACCCGATGGCAATATTGTGCTGGTAATCGGTTCAGAAGCTTTTGGAATTCGCAGAGAGATCATCGACCTGGCTAACCTGAAAGTTAAGATACCCATCTCTAACTCCGTAGAATCACTGAACGCCTCCGTTGCTGCCGGCATTGCAATATTTCATTTTACCAGCCGTTAAAATATGAATCCGATAATTGCGAATTTAACAAAACAGAAGATATGGCTGGCTCCACTCGCCGGATTTACCGATAATGCTTTTCGTACTATTTGCAAAAAATGCGGTGCTGATGTGGTGGTTAGCGAAATGGTAAGTGCAGACGGGCTTGTTAACAACAAAGAGAAAAGTCTGAAATACCTGGATTTCACTGATTTCCAGCGACCATACGGAATTCAGCTTTTCGGTTCTGACCCTGCTATTATGGCAAAAGGAACCGAGATCGCATTGGCAGAGAAACCGGATTTCATAGACATCAATATGGGTTGCCCGGTTAAAAAAGTGGTAAAACGTGGCGCCGGTTCCGCTTTAATGAATTCTCCCAAATTAGCAGAAAACATCATTCAAAAAGTAAAGAATGTAATGAGCGGAACCTCCATTCCCCTATCAGTAAAGATAAGAGCAGGATGGGATAAATACTGCATTAATGCAGTAGAGTTCGGCAAGAGAATGGAAAACGCTGGATGTGACATGATCTGCCTGCATCCTCGTACACGCAGCCAGATGTTCTCCGGGCAAAGTGACTGGAACCTGATAAAAAAATTAAAGGGAAAACTCACCATACCGCTTATCGGAAACGGTGATATAAATAGTGTGGAAGATATCATCAGGATGTTCAAGGAAACAGGGTGTGATTCTGTGATGATAGGTCGAGGAATTCTGGGAAAACCCTGGATATTCAGAAATATAAAAGAACACTTTGAAAGCGGAGAGGTTTCAGATATCAGTTGGATAGAAAAGATAAAGATCATAAAAGAACATTTTGAGTTGGAAATTGAAAGCAAAGGTCAAACAAAAGCGTCGCTCGAGATGAGAGACCATTTCTCACACTATACAAAAAGTTTACAAGGCAGCGCTAAAGTACGTGAATTCATCAATCGCTGCCTGGACAGCGAAGACGTGCTGGAAGCTATAGAAACACTTTTCCTCTCGCAGGAGAAAACGTTCAATGGATAAAATTCAAAATATCTTATGGCAGGCAAAATATCACAGAAATAAAAACTGGCTGCAGGTAAGAGCACTTCTGAAGAATGGGTTGAATGAATTCCGTGATAATAAAGAATTGCTGCTTGCCCTGGCAGAACTTTACATGTCCAAGAAATTATTCCGCAAAGCAATTGAGCAATATCACCGTGTGCTGGAACAAAATGAAAATGATAAATCTGTTATTTTCCAGATCGGTAATTGTTTCCTATCGCTCAGGGAATTCCGCCTGGCTCTCGATTATTACAACAGGATTCCTGACGGCTATCCCGAGCTTCTTTATAATAAAGCTTTTTCCTATTCCAAATTAGGAAAAACAAAAAAGAGCATAGAAATTTTGCAAGAACTTTTGCAATATGAAATAAATTCGGAATTACCTTTTATTTTTCTGGCAGAATTATGTTTTTCCCAAAAAAAATACACAGATGCTATTGAGTATATCAACAAAGCAGAAGAGTTATTCGGAAAAAAAGGAAGCATCTGCTATTTACGTGGATTGGCTTATTTTCAACTGGGTAACTGGCTTAATGCTTATATAGAATTTTACGATGCCCTGAAATTGAAAGTGAATTCTTCTCATTTTTATAGGAATTTTGGTTTAACATGCGAAAAGATCGGCAAAACTCTGGAAGCTGTGAATTATCTGCTTCAAAGTATTAAACTGGCTCCCATGGAACCTGTGAATTACATTGAATTAATAAAATTGTATCTTGCTCATGATCGCTTCATGGAAGCCTATTCTATGGTGCAGTTGGCCAAAAAAAATGTGCCCTTCTCCATTACATTATCAATGTTGTATAATCAGATAATGGAGAAAGTGGAGCGATCCAAAAAAGGTTGATAATCATGATACTTGAATATTTAAAATTCTTCTGGTGGGTGTTACTAATTATTATCCATCTGCTGGGTATCATTGCAGCCCTGGATGTGATAATGAAAGGGCGTACTGCTCAGGGTTCTATTGCCTGGGCAGTTTCACTTCTTTTCATTCCTTACTTTGCTATTCCGCTTTATCTAATGTTTGGAAGTAGAAAGTTTTCCGGTTATGTAAATGCCAGAAGAACGGGTGATCTTGAGATACATCATATTGCCGAGAAATTGAAACAAGAACTTGCATCGTACAAAGTGAATTTCAAAGAAAGAGAAACAAAACATGAAGTATTGAAGCAGTTAGCTAAAATGCCCTTCACAAACGGTAATACTGCCGAATTATTGATCAATGGCGATGATACGTTCAAAGCAATTTTTGAAGGTATCGAAAAAGCCGAAGACTACATCCTGGTACAATTCTACACAGTACACGATGATGAACTGGGAAAAAAAATGAAGGACAAGCTGATAGCTAAAGTAAAAGAAGGTATCAGAATTTATTTCCTTTATGATGAGGTAGGCTGCAGATTGCTTTCCGATGAGTATGTGAAAGATCTATCGGAACAAGGAATTAACATAGTTCACTTTAAAACCAATAGAAGATGGAATACACGGCTCCAGTTGAATTTCCGCAATCACCGCAAGATAGTTATTGTGGATGGAAAAGAAGCTTATGTAGGTGGTTTGAATGTGAGCAGGCGTTATCTTGGCATGGATGAACGTTTCGGCTTCTGGCGTGATACTCATGTTAAGATAAAAGGACCTGCCGTGCTCTGCGTGCAGATCCCCTTCATTGCCGACTGGTATTGGGCTACCAGTAAAGTTCCCGAATTGAACTGGCAGCCACTTCCTGCAAATGGTAATGAAAAAGCATTGGTTCTTCCATCCGGTCCTGCAGATGAACTGGAAACATGCGGTATGTTCTTTGTACACTGCATCAATTCTGCCAGGAAATATTTATGGTTAAGCAGTCCATATTTTGTACCTGATCAGCAGATACTGGCTGCTTTGCAATTAGCTGCACTGCGGGGTGTGGATGTAAGAATTCTAATCCCAGAAAAGACAGATAACATCCTGGTTAATTATTCCTCGTATTCATTTTTGAAAGAGGTAATGCAGGCGAGAATCAAAGTGTATCGCTATCAGAAAGGTTTTTTGCATCAGAAGGTAATACTGGTGGATGATGGATTTGCCGCCGTTGGCACTGCTAACCTGGATAACCGCTCTTTCAGAATTAATTTTGAAATTATGATGTGCTTCACAAGCAGGGAATTTACCACCCAAACCCATGAAATGCTGAAAAATGACTTGCAGGATTCCAAACTGATAACTATGGAAGAAATAAATAAGAAACCATTCTGGTTTAAAATAGCAGCACGCATCTCCCGGCTGATGGCACCATTGCAGTAGCTATCCCAAGTAATAAGGATAAAGGATAAGGTAACGCAGAACTCCTGTTTTGCTTTTGATCTTTAAGAAGTTCGTTCAATCGTCCTGATTGAATGATATAGTCAAAAATGATCGTCTCGATCATAATAACAGGATTGTGAAATCACACCGGGACGGTGTTCAATAAATAAAAGGTTCAATCGAGACGGTTGAACCAACATGTATATTTATGAAGTAGCAAGGTGAGTACTAACCCACCAAGCTGCTGTTCCTTTGATCCCACGAATTAATCCGTGGGTTTCCCGACAGTTGTAAGGTGGGTGTCAACCCACAAATTGCTTGAAAAACATTTCCTTTGACAGAAATAATTCAAAAAACCAGTTTCGGTTTTAAAGAAGCAATGCATAAAGAAAATGGAGGAATGTAAAATGAAAAGAATGTTAGGAATAATATTGTTATCTATCATTACAATTTCTGCAATATCTGCAGAGATAATCGATCATAACTGCACCGATATTACACAGATTCCTGAATCGGCAATAAATCAAGCCAAAGCCGATCTTCACATTGCTTACGGGCATACATCTCATGGCAGTCAATTAACCGACGGCATGTCGGGATTGATCGATTTTGCCAATGGCGGCGGACTGGGGCTTTCGCTTCCCACGGATATATTTGCATGGAATAATGGTGGAACAGGCGGAGCATTGGATCTTCACGATTATGCGATGGGTGGAGATTGTGGTTATTACCCACAGTGGTATGATAACACTATAAACTACTTGAATGATCCTTCCCATTCGGATGTAAATGTTATCATCTGGTCATGGTGTGGCCAGGTGGATGATAAGTATGCAGCAGGAACACTCGGCAGCGAATATTTATATCCAATGACTCAACTGGAAATAGATTATCCTGATGTTTCTTTTATTTATATGACAGGTCATGTAGATCATTGGGATGATGCAAACAATAAAGCCGCAAACCAGATGATTCGGGATTATTGCATAACCAATGACAAAGTTCTTTATGATTTCGCAGCTATTGAAAGTTACGATCCTGACGGAACTTTTTTCGAGTTTCCTCATGATAACTGCAACTATTACGAATCTGTCACCGGACCTCTATTAGGCAACTGGGCTACCGAATGGCAAAATTCTCACACTGTGAATGTTGACTGGTACGATTGCAATTCGGCGCACAGTGAGCCCCTGAATGCTAATCGTAAAGCTTATGCTTCCTGGTGGTTATGGGCAACACTTGCCGGCTGGGATCCGTTTTTACCTGTTAATGAGGTTGTCATTATTGATAAAGAAATTTTGCTCTCTAATTTCCCCAACCCTTTCAACCCAACTACAACGATCTCTTTTTCTGTAACACAAACGTCTTCGTTTGTGAAACTTGAAATTTTTAATATCAAAGGACAAAAAGTGAAAACGTTTACTTCATTCCCAAACGGGAGTTTGGGAACGAGAGAAGTGGTTTGGAACGGTACGGATGACAATAATCAACCAGTCTCTTCTGGAGTGTATTACTACAAACTAAACGTAAATGGAAAAACTAAAGCAGCAAAGAAATGTTTGCTGTTGAAATGAGAAAGCAGCACGGATGCCGCATGGCTTTGTAGAAACAAGCATAAAGACTGTCTCTCTGAGAAACTCTCTCAACGGAATACGACGAAGAGTCTGATTTTTGAAGGCTAGATGCTAACCCACCGAGCTATTTTTCTTTTAGTCCCACGAATTAATTCGTGGGTTTTAGGGTAGCTTGTAGGGTATGTGACAACCCACGAATTGCCTGAAAAATATTTTCTTTGACAAAAATATTTCGAAAAAGCAATTTCACCTCAGTTTTCAACAAGGCATGAAAAATGGGTTATACAGGTGATATGAAATTGAAGAAGATGAATAATCTAAAACATAAAGCCACGACATTTGTCGTATACAATACCAAATCGATGGTGTTCACGACAGTAATGACTGGGAGACAATCATTACAAGCAATTTAAGGAGATAAAATGTACTGTATAAGACAAATGGATATAATGAATTTTAAAACTATGAAAACATTATCCATTAAACTATTAATAATTATTCTCATATCCTTTCCGGCTATTTTAAGATCACAAACTTTTGTTGAAGATACCATCCCAAATATAATATCATTCTGGGGATGTTCAGGTGCCTGGGCAGATTATGATAATGATGGTGATAAGGATTTACTTATAACGGGTATTGACGATAATGGCTACAGAAATTTGAAACTTTATCGGAACGATAATAATTCTGTGTTCACCGACATTAATATGAATCCTATACTTGCCGGAACATCCAGTGGTTCTGTTGATTGGGGCGATTACAACAGCGATGGTTTATTGGATATTCTAATTACGGGTTTCACCGGTATGTATGTGATAACAGAACTATATTACCAGGTATCTGTTGGCAATTTTGAACAAGATACTATCACCTTGCCGGAAGTAACAATGGGTAATGCAAAATTCGGAGATTACGATAACGATGGAGATTTGGATATCGCAATAACCGGATTTCATGCTCCTTTTTCCGGATCCTGGTATTTTTTAACAAAAATTTACAGGAATGATGGAAATGATATTTTTACTGATATAAATGCACCTCTAATACCTTTGCAAATGAGTTCGGTTGATTGGAGTGATATGGATAATGATGGAGATTTGGATTTACTTGTAATTGGTCAGGATTCAACCGATGTCGATCATTCCGTAATTTACAGGTATGACGGTAACGATATTTTTACTGACATCTCTGCCGGACTGACAGGAGTACGCGGAGGCGTTTGTAAATGGGGAGATTATGACAACGATGGAGATTTGGATTTTTTTATTGCCGGTTATGACGGATCTGCTTCTCAATTCATCATCTATAAAAATACGGACAGTTCTTTTACACCTCTAACGACCAACATCGAAGGAGGTACCTCAGGTGATGCCGATTGGGGTGATTATGACAATGATGGTTTACTCGATATCATTTCATCAGGTAATAATCAAACAATGAAAATTACAAAAGTATATCATAATGATGGCAATGATGTTTTTTCATTATTACCGGAAACATTCCCCGGATTAAACACCAGCATAGCTATGTGGGAAGACTATACAGGTGACGGAAATCTTGATTTTGTTATTGCCGGTGAAACTAATACAGCCGGTCAAATTCTCACAAAATTGTATAAACAGCAAACCACAGCAGTAATAACAGGTAACCTGACACAAAACAACATATCCAACTATCCCAACCCTTTAAATCCAACCACAACAATTTCTTTCTCAATTCCAGATAATGGTAAAATAGAATTATCAATCTACAATATCAAAGGTCAGAAAGTAAAATCACTGGTTAAAGAAACAATACCAGCAGGAGATCACAACATACTCTGGAACGGCACTGATGACAACAACAAACCGGTCTCTTCCGGAGTTTATTTCTACAAATTGATTGTAAATGGTAAAACCGAAGCAGTAAAGAAATGTTTGCTGTTGAAATAAAACTTGCAGGCTGGGTGCTAACCCACCGAGCTATTGTTCGTTTAAACCCACGAATTAATTCGTGGGTTTCCGGGTAGTGTTAAATAATATTTTCTTTGACAAAAATATTTCGAAAAATTAGTTTCGGTAGTGATTTCAACAAGGCATGAAGAAATTGGATTCAGGTGATATGAAATTGAAGTCGGGGACACATATGTTAGCAACAATTGAAGAATTTGGAGGAAAAATGAATAACTCAAAATTCATAATCTGTATAATATTTATCCTTTTATTATGTATTTCTTTAGAGGCGACTTACCACAAGATAGGTCATTGCAGAGAACCATTCTGGGCAAAGGATTTGGAACTAATTGGCTCTACTATTTTAGTCCCAGATGATGCGGGAATACACATAATAGACGTAAGCGAACCGAATAATCCTATACATCTTGGTTGTTTAGAGATTGTAGATACTTGCAGGGAGATCGAAGTAAGTGGTGATATCGCATACATTGCAAATACAACCGACGGGCTTCTGATTTTAGATGTAAATAATCCACAATCACCGCAAATTATTGGTAGCTATGACACACCCGATTGTGCCTTATCTTTAGTGGTTTCAGACTCCATTGTATATATCGCAGATCGGCATTCCGGATTACAGATCATTGATGTGAGTGATCCTCAAAATCCAGAATTATTAGGATGTTTTGATGCACCTAATGCAAATCATGTTGCACTTTCTGGCACACTAATTTTTATGTCAAATTTCATGGGAAATATCCAAGTTATTGACGTAAGTGACCCTTCAAATCCTTCATTAGTTTATGAATATTATAAACCACAAGAATGGGTTAATGATATTATAATTATTGATTCTATTGCTTATATAGCAACAAGTAATTGCAAATTTGTAATCTATGATGTAAGTGACCCTACAAATTTCAATTTAATCGCAACTTATGAAACAACATATGTAACTGGAATATCAATATTACAGAATATGGCTTATCTATCTTGTGGGCAGGGTGGATTTCAGGTTTTAGATATAAGCGACATCTTTGAACCGGAATTAATTGGTGCTTTAAAAACCCCAATTTGTGCAAGAAAAGCCTGGATTTCAGATAATATTGCATTTATCATAGATTTGTATACAGGCTTAGAGATTTATGATATTAGTGAACCTGATAATCCTGATTGTATCGGTTCAGTTGATACACCAAATTATGCCATGTCCATTGCAATATCGGAAGATTTTGGTTATGTGGCAGATTATAATTCCTACTTGCAAATTGTTGATTTTAGTTATCCAAGCTCACCATATATTATTAATTATCTTGGAATATCTGGAACCATAAAGGATTTTATTGTTGTTGGTAATTATGGGTATGCTATCACGAGTTCGAGATTATACGTTTTAGGATTGTTTGATCCAACTCATCCTGTAATATACAGTTATATTGAATCAGGATACTCCAACTATGCATTAAAATACAAAAATTCTCACGTTTATGTATCATCCTCTGCTGGAGTCTATATTGTGGATATAAGTAATCATACACTTCCTCATATTGTTGGTGAATGCGATACTCCAGGTAATGCCTATGATTTAGTTGTATCATATGATATGATTTATGTAGCTGATGGTAATGATGGTCTACAAATAATTGATGCTTCTGACTTGGAGAATCCTTTTATTGTGCCATATTTTAGTACACCAGGTACTCCAAATAATGTATCATCTTTAGTAAAAACTGGTAATATATTGTATCTTGCTTGTAACTATGATGGATTAAAAGTAGTAGATATAAACAATCCCACGAGTCCAATTTTTTTATTAACTATTATTAATCACCCAGATTCAAAATTTAAAACTAAACCAATTATCATCGGTAATAAATTGATTGTTGAGGATCGAGCGTGGAATGAAATACTTACATTTGACATAACTGACTCCGCTAATCCGGAATTAGTTAATACTTATATTTGGAATCTTTCATCTACAGATTTTGCAGTACTCGATGAATATTTAGTTACAACAAACGACTATTATGGTGTTTCCATTTTAGATTTTGAAAGTATCACATCAATTAACGAAAACCTAATCTTGCAATCAGATATTGAATTAAACAACTACCCCAACCCCTTCAACCCAACCACAACGATCTCTTTCTCAATTCCCAATGAAAGCAAAGTTGAATTGACCGTGTACAATATAAAAGGTCAATTGGTAAAAAATCTGGTAAATGATATTAATCCTGCAGGTGAGCATTCTGTTGCCTGGAATGGCACTGATGAAAACAACAGACCAGTCTCTTCCGGGGTTTATTTCTATAAATTAAATGTAAATGGCAAAACAGAAGCAGTAAAGAAATGCTTAATGTTGAAATGACTTATATATTTTAAAAAGGGGGAATAATGAAATTTTTAGTTTTGACATTTTGTTTAGGATTCATTTTAAATTTATCTGCAACTATTATCAACATTCCAGCAAACCAGCCAACAATACAAGCGGGGATTAATGTGGCAGTTGATACAGATACAGTTCTTGTGCAACCCGGAATTTATGTAGAAAACATTAATTATAACGGAAAAAATATTACTGTAGCTTCTTTATTCCTGACAACACAAGATACTACATATATTTCACAAACTATAATAGATGGCGACCAAACTGGAAGTGTTGTGATTTTCGAGAATGGTGAAGATTCAACTGCAGTATTATGCGGATTTACTATAACAAATGGAAATTATGATATAGGTGGTGGAATTAACTGCACTAATTCCAACCCAAAGCTGAAGCATTTATACATAACAGAAAATACAGCATCTATAATGGGAGGTGGAATACGCTTTTCAAACTCATCTTCAGCACTTATTGAAGTATCAATTACTAATAATTTTTCTTATAATGGAGCTGGGATTTATTGTTCTAATTCCAATGTAAATATTTTAGATTTATTTTTGTCAGATAATATTGCAGAAAGTGATGGTGGAGGAATTAAATTCTATAATTCTGATCCGATTTTGGAAAATATAACAATTACTAATAATTATTCAAATAATGGTGGGGGTATTTACTGCGATGGATCGAGTCCAAATTTAAATAATGCTTTAATATCTTCTAATGCAGCTGATTATGATGGTGGGGGAATTTATTGCTTTAACTCTTCAAGTCCAAATTTAAATAATGTAACAATATCATATAATTTTGCCGATTATCAAGGAGGTGGAATATGGTGTGGTTACAATTCTAATCCTAATTTGTATAATGTCTCATTAGTAAACAATCATGTTCATGGACAAGGTGGAGGACTCTATAGTATTGGTTCTAATCTAACCTTGGAAAATGTTATTATCACTGATAATTATTCTACTGATTCTTTTTTTGGATACGGTGGAGGAATACGTTGTTTAGTTTCTAATATTGATCTAGAGGAAGTAATTATATCCGGTAACAGTGCAATAAAAGGTGGGGGAATTTATTCTCAAGGTTCAAATCTAAACTTATTAAACGTTTCTGTAGAAAATAATACTGCTTCTGAAAAAGGAGGCGGGATATACTGCTATGCTAATTCCAGTACTAGCTTAGAGAATGTAACAGTAACAGGTAATTATGCAAATGAAATTGGCGGTGGTATTTTCTGTTTGGAGAATTCCATGCTATATTTTAATGAAGAAAACCGATGTAACATTTATTTGAATAACATCATGAGTGGTAGAGGTTTTGGTGTTGATATTAATGCTATTGATTGTGATAATATAGATGTTATTGTGGATACTTTTACTGTTTTAATACCAACCGATTATTATGTATCTCCAATTGATAATTTTACTTTTGATATTATATCGAGTATTCAAGACTCTCTCATTAATTCAGATCTCTACGTATCAGTTGATGGAGATGATTTTAATAGTGGAATTTCAGCAAGTGAACCGTTACAAACAATCCGGTGTGCATTATCAAAGATATATGCCGATAGTCTAAATCATAATTCAATTATTTTATTACCAGGAATATATAGCTCCGAGACAAATGGGGAAGTATTTCCTATAGAATGGAGTAACCATGTGTCATTAGAGGGGAATTTAGAGGAAGAATCAATACTAGATGCAAATGATTCGAATGGAATATTAAGATTTAACTATATAAGCGATGCATCTGTTAATAATGTTATCCTTAGAAATGGTCATGCATATCAAGGTGGAGGAATTTATTGTTACTATTCAAATCCAAATTTTGAATACATTACACTAATTGATAATTATGCTTCCATTGGTGGCGGGATTTATTGCGAAAATTCAAATCCTAGCTTATCTAATATTGAAATAATAAATAATTCTGCTTATAATGAAGGTGGAGGGATTTATTGTTATTCTTCTAATCTGCTCTTAGAATTCATTACAATAATAGGAAATACAGCTGATTCAGGAGGTGGAGGTTATTTCAATAATTCTCAACCAAGTTTAGAAGATGTAATTATCGATAGTAATATTGCTAATGATGATGGTGGTGGGCTAATTTGTAATAGTGATTCTAACCCTGATCTGTATAATGTAATAATATCAGGTAATTCTACAACATATTCTGGTGGTGGAATAGTATGTACAGATAATTCTAATCCAGTTCTTCAAAATGTAGAAATATCGAGTAATTCTGTTTCAGGAATTAATGGGAAAGGGGGCGGTCTTTACTGCGATGAATCAAATCCAATTTTGGAAAATGTAATAATAATAGATAATTCTGCTTACGGAGACGGAGGGAAAGGTGGTGGATTATATTGTGAAGGATCAAATCCGAATTTGGAAAATGTAACTATTGCCGAAAATTTCGCTGCACATGATGCTGGTGGAATTCGTTGTAATTCCTTTTCTTATCCAACTTTAATAAATTGTATTCTCTGGAATGATCTTCCCCAAGAGATTTATGTTGAATCCGGATCAGTTACAGCAACCTATTCAGATATTCAAGGAGGTTGGATAGGAATAGGTAACATAGATGCAGACCCATTATTCACAGGGATAGGAGAACAGTTATATACCTTACTGGAAGGCTCACTTTGTATAGACGCTGGCAATCCTGATCAAATCTATTATGATCCGGAAGACCTAAGTAATCCTGGTTATGCTTTGTTTCCTGCAATGGGAACTATTATAAATGATATGGGAGCTTATGGTGGACCTAATGCAATCGGTTGGCCAGTTGTGGGATTAGATGATAATATAATTACCCAAACTCCTGAAACCCTTTTAAATCAAAATTACCCCAACCCCTTCAATCCCACAACAACAATCTCTTTTTCTGTAGCACAAACACTCTCGTTTGTGACTCTCGATATCTACAATATCAAAGGTCAAAAAGTAAAATCATTGGTTAAAGAGACAATACCAGCAGGAGATCACAACATACTCTGGAACGGCGTTGATGAATCTGGTAAATCGGTCTCTTCCGGGATTTATTTTTATAAATTGAATGTAAATGGAAAAACAGAAGCAATTAAGAAGTGTCTGCTTCTTAAGTAATTAAAGGAAAGGTGAATTTTAATGGCAGAAGAAATGAAAGTTGGCTGCGCCAGACCTACAGGCGGTCCTGTAGGAGAAACCGCTCAAATAAAAGAAGAAAAAAAGCTTGAGAAAAAAAAGGAGGAAAATATGATCAAAGTTGGACAAAAAGCACCGGATTTTACAGCACCGGCTTATCACAAGGGAAAATTTATTAATGTTAAATTATCAGAATTTTTAGGGAAATGGGTCGTTCTCTGTTTTTACCCGGGCGATTTTACCTTCGTCTGAGCTACCGAAGTATCGGCAGTTGCCGATAAGCATTCCGAATTTCAAAAGCTCGGAGTTGAAGTGCTTTCCATGAGCGTGGATAGTGTATTTGTGCACAAGATGTGGAACGAAAATGAACTTTCCAAAATGGTGAAAGGTGGCGTTCCCTATCCTATGATGTCTGATGCTGGAGGAAAAGTAGGTACTATCTATGGCATCTACGATGAAGCTGGCGGTGTGGAAACCCGTGGTCGTTTCATTATCGATCCAGACGGAATTGTACAGGGATTTGAAGTACTCACACCACCTGTGGGTAGAAATGTGAATGAAACTCTGCGCCAGATACAGGCTTTTCAATTAGTGAGAAACAGCAAAGGAACTCAGGCTACTCCTTCCGGTTGGAAACCAGGTAAAATGACACTTAAACCAGGACCAGAACTGGTGGGAAAAGTATGGGAAGTATGGACTACAGATAAAGCTTTTGACTAAAATATTTCGAAAAACAAGTTTTGTTTTTGGTTTCAACAAGGCATTAAGAAAATGGATTATTCAGATGATATGGGATTGAAGAAAATGAAAAGATCTAAATTCAAAATGCGCGACCTTATTCGGGGAATACATTCGTTAGCAGCAACTTTAGAAAAGGAGGAGAGATGTTAAAGATTATAATAATTTTAACATTTTTTTTAAATACTTCAGCATTATTTTCCCAAACTCCACCAGGTATACTGTGGACTAGAACATACGGTAGCGATTATCATGAATCTGCCAATTGCATTCGACTCACTACAGATAATGGATTTATAGTAGCAGGGAATTCAGATTCTCTCAGCTATGGAGGTCATTATGATGCTTTGTTACTGAAAATAGATCAAAATGGTAATGAACAATGGGAGCGAAAATATGGTGGCTTTCTGAATGAATCAGCCCGTTCAGTTCAACAGACAACAGATGGAGGCTATATTTTTGCTGGATATACTGAATCGTACGGTGCGGGGAATGATGATTTTTGGTTGGTTAAAACAGATGCAAATGGTGATATCGAATGGGATCAGACATTTGGAGATTCTGAGAATGATGATAGAGCACAGGCAGTACAACAAACTATTGATGGTGGTTTTATCGTTGCTGGTTTTACTTATTACATTAATTTGATTGAAATTGATGCTCTGATAATCAAAACAGATGAAAATGGCAATGAAGAATGGAGCCATATAATGGGTGGAATATATCCCGATGGTTTCCAATCTGTTCAACAAACAACGGATGGAGGTTATATAGCTGCAGGACCTACCTGTTCTTTTGGAGGTTATGACACTGATTTCTGGTTAGTAAAATTAGATTCACTTGGAAATGAACTTTGGAATCAAACTTACGGTGACGAAGATGATGAATTTGATTATTCTGTCCAACAAACTACTGATGGAGGTTATATTATCGCAGGTTACACTGGTCCCCACGGTTCATATGATAATCGTGACTATTTGCTTGTAAAAACAGACGAAAATGGCAATGAAGAATGGAGTCGGACTTATAATTGTAACAATAAAGATTTTGCTGAATCTGTTCAACAAACTATAGATGGAGGATATATTATTGCGGGACGAAATGCAGCTTATGGATCAAGTTCATCAGATTACTGGATTGTAAAAACAGATGAATACGGAAATGAGGAGTGGAATCAATCATATAATTATGGTAATACTACTGCTGATTATGCTGAATCAATTCGACAAACTATTGATGGAGGGTATATTATTGCGGGAAGGACACATAATTTTACAACATACGATTCTGATATTTGGCTTATTCGTTTAGGTTCAGAAGTCAGTATAGAAGATAATGTTCTATCCAATAAAAATAATAAATATCATCTTTCTCAGAACTATCCCAATCCCTTCAATCCTTCCACAACAATTTCCTTTTCCGTAACACAAAGCGCTGTGTCCGGCTCAGACGGATCCTCGTTTGTGACTCTCGACATCTACAATATCAAAGGTCAAAAGGTGAAATCACTGGTTAAAGAAACAATACCAGCAGGAGATCACAACATAGTCTGGAATGGCGTTGATGAATCCGGTAAATCTGTCTCTTCCGGGGTTTATTTCTACAAATTAAATGTAAATAGCAAAACCGAAGCAGTGAAGAAATGTTTACTGTTGAAATGAAGAAAGCAGTCGTAGGGTGGGTGCCAACCCACCGAGTGGTTGTTCTTTTTAATCCCACGAATTAATTCGTGGGTTTCCGGGTAGTATTGAATAATATTTTCTTTGACAGAAATAATTCAAGAAAGCAGGTTCGCTTTTGGTTTAGCAAGACAAAAAAGGAGTAAAAATAATGAAGATTAGAAATTTTATTTTACTGATGATGATTCTAATATCATCTCAAAATTACGCCATATTCCATAAGATTTCAGAATTACCATTTTATAATTTTGTATCATGGATAGAAATTGATAATAATTTAGCGATAATTGGCGTAAATGAGCCAGAAGGAAATCCAAATTGGAATTTAGGGTTCATTGATATTTCAAATCCTGAAGATCCTGTAATTATTGAAGAATTTCACGATTTTCATAGGGTTAATAATATTGCTATAAAAGATTCAGTAGCTTTTATCGCAGATGATAATAGTTTAAAATTGGTTGATTATAATGATTTAGGCAACATTACAATAATTACTTATTATTCTGATACAGAAGTAAATTTTGTTGATATTTATAATGATTATGCTGTCTTTGTTTATGATAACGGATTTACAATAATCAATGTTTCAAATGCATTTTCTCCACAAGAAATTATTTCTGTTCCAGCAGGTTTCAATATTAGGCGTGCAAAAATCACTGAGAATTTTTTGTATCTTTTAGTTGATGATGGAATAAAAATATATGATATTAGCCAAATTAGTAATCCCACAATTTTAGGTGAGTATACAGATTTGTTCTATAATTTAAACTCATTTGAAATCTATGACAATAAAATATATATTGCAGACTGGGTAGGATTGTTTGTTATTGATATTACTGATCCAACGAACCCTAGTCTTATTACATCAAATCCCGATTTTTTATATCCTCAAAATATATCCATTCAAGATGGCATTCTCTATGTTTGCGATTATTTGTACGGGTTCGCTATGTTTGACATTCAGGATATAAATGAACCGATTTTAATAAATACTTATCAAACACCTAGAGAAACAATTCATTATGCTACTCAAGGAGGTATTCTGTATTTATTAGATTGGAGTTACGGATTGCAGATTGTTAATATGGATGAGAGCGCAAATCCTTATGAAATTTATCGTTATTGGGATGAATTTTCCTGTGTGGAAGGATTAGCATTCACTGACGATTATGTTTATTATGCTGATGCGGATGAAGGACTTTGTATCTATGAAAGAAACAACCCGACAGATCCGATTTACATGACTGGTGATGAATTGGGAACAAGGTTAATATTTGACAACAACATCGTATATTTAACTTATCGAACAAACTTATATTTGAATGTGGGAATCAAGATATACGATGTGAGCATTCCAGAATCACCAGAATTGATAAATACGATGGTTATTGAAAATTATCAAACGGAAAAAGTGGGAAATTATTTGTTCTTTAAAAACGAAATATATTCAATTAGAATATACGATGTTACTGATCCGGCTAATCCATTTTTTGTTAACTCTATTACTAATGAACACCAGATTGTAAATTATCAAATAAAAAATAATCTGTTATTTGCCAGTATCAGTGAGTCTAATTATGTTGATGGCATTGAGATTTACGACATCAGTGATCTTAGCAACCCTGAATCAATTAGCTATATTTCAATAGATCGCAGAATCGCCAATCTCAATGTATTTAATAATTTCCTTTATGCCGGTTATTGGAATTTAGGTTGGTATGGTTCGATAAGTGGATATTATATTATTGATTTTTCCGATCCCGCAAATCCCGAGATCGTAAATGATTTTATAGTTCACTCACTTGGAGGTAATTTAAACCGTGGAGTTGGATTTGGCTCTTTATGCTGTAATCTTTCAGGAACTGATTTAATAATTGCAGATAATCGTAGCAATAGGATTTTGACCTATAACGCTGAAGATATTACTAATCCCATTTTACAGAATGAATTCAGATGGAACCTTCAAACAAGCTCGATAGATTTTGATGGTGAGAATCTAATTCTTTGTAATTGGGTAAATGGTATTACTGAGTTAGATTGGAACCAGTTTCTACCTGTAGATGAGATTGTCATTATTGATAATGAAATTTCGCTCACCAACTACCCCAATCCCTTCAACCCAACCACAACTATCTCTTTTTCTGTAGCACAAACGTCCTCGTTTGTGACTCTCGATATCTACAATATCAAAGGTCAGAAAGTAAAATCATTGGTTAAAGAAACAATACCAGCAGGTGATCACAACATACTCTGGAACGGCGTTGATGAATCTGGTAAATCGGTTGGATCTGGGGTGTATTTCTACAAACTAAATGTAAATGGCAAAAACGAAGCAGTAAAGAAATGTTTGCTGTTGAAATAAAAAAGCAACTTGGAATCCCTGCTATTCCCTTTTAGCAAAAGGGAACATAAGATGCTGTTGAAAGAAAAAAACTTCCTGCTTATCTACGTTTTCCCTTTAGTAAAGGGAAACTGCAAAGGATTCAGTTGCAGGCTGCGTGCCAACCCACCGAGCTATTGTTCTTTTAATCCCACGAATTAATTCGTGGGTTTCCGGGTAACCGTAGGGTGGGTGCTAACCCACAAATTGCTTGAAAAATATTTTCTTTGACAAAAATATTTCGAAAAAGCAGTTTCGTTTATGCCTTCAACAAGGCAAAAGAAAATGGATTATTCAGGTGATATGAATTGGAGGAGTTATGTATTATAATTTCTTTATTAAGACTAAGAATCAATTTTTGCTTTTATTATTAATATTTTTATTTAGCTGTAATTTTAATCCATTCCAAAGCGATGAAGATATTTGGGATGGCAATGTCTACACCATTCATGAATTATTTGATAGTGATATTATACAGGATGGTATGACCTATCTTGTTGAAGGTTATATATTTGAACTTAATTATTTCCCTGAAAATGAAAGGTTTCTTTTATACCCGGAGATCAATACATACACAGGTCGTACCTATCATAATGTAAACATAAATGTTGTGAAAAACTCAAGCTCAATTTTCAATAAGATCATTAATGCTTTTGAGAATACTGAAGAAGAATGGATTCTGGTTACTATCAGGGGAGAAGCAAAGGAAATTACAATAGCTGGAAATGGCTGGTCAGATGATATTTTTGTTATGGAAATTGGTGCTATTAGAATCAATGATTAATGAAAGATCTAAATGCGAAATCACGAACTTGTTCGGGGATACATACGTTTTACTCAATCGTGAGCAAAAGGTTTAGAAGGAGGTGTAATCGTAATGAACAAAGGTGAAGAAATTACACAATATAACCAGTGCTCAGAGGATTGGCGACACTATAATAATACAATCTGGCAAATACCATCTGTTGCAGTAGTCATATCCTCCGCAATTTTAGCAGTCGCCTACCAGTATGTCGAAGAATTGCTACCAAGAACTATAATCCTCTTTTTCGGTGGGCTGATATTGCTGAGTCTTACAATAGCGTTGATAAAGCACAGACTATTCCACAATCAAAGGACAGAATTCTTGTCTAACACAGAGGATGATTGGGTAGATTCAAACAAGATAAAGAGAATAATTAAGAGGAAGACAGAAGAAATCCCGAATGGTTTATGGTTTCAGAAAATGATAGCATATCACTGGTTGTTAGGAGTCATGATTATCACAATGTTATGCTTTTTCGGATTGTTTTTTCACAACTTATTTTTATTGTTTGGAGGAAATATGGATACAATAAATGTGACTCAAGCTGTTGACGTGGTGAACAGTATAGATTGGAAATTGATTGTTGCAATAATAGCTGCAATTGCTGGTTGGGCAGCATTTTTACTCAAATACCAGTCAAATAAGCGATTATACAACCAAGATTGGTCCAAATGGGAGAAAAACTTTGTAGCTTACAGAAGAGAACATCTCCAGCCCTTCGCTGAAATACTGAGAAAAACTTACGAAAAATTCATTGAAGGTCAACATAGTGTTCTGCAAACTTGGGAGGAAGCTGTACATGCAGCTAAGTGGCCAAGGAATCTTCCAATGCCCGAAGGCTTACCATTGCGGGAGTGGCGATCACTATACGGTGTTGGCTTGGATACGGAAGATGAACATTTGTTCAAGTTTGCGGAAGCGATTTATCCGGTCTTTAATACCCTCGCCAAGACTCCAATTCAAGAGCGTTCTATTTTACAGCCAGAAGAGTTCGACACTTTTCATAAAGCACGAGGAGGAATAGCGGATTACTTTGAACTCTGTGGAAACATGATGAAACAATCCAGGCGTTTTGCCCAATTCTTAGAGCAGAAGGTTCGACCCAACCATTACTACAAAGTAAAATTAGCAGCATATCTTGAGTTAGCTCTGGTAAGAGCGTTTGGTGAAGCAAGTGAGACTGGCTCTGGTAAGCTTGGCTTGTTCAGATTGGGTCATCTTTGGAAAACAGACGACATGCGAAAGTAGATATTTTATAAAAACATAGTAATGAATGAAATATCTAAACACAAAATATATGAACTTGTTCGGGGATTCATGCATTATGAGTAAGTCTTAGTTAATAATGTAATTATTATACAAAGAATAGAAGATGTTAAAATTGAAAGAAACTCTTGAATCAGAAATTAAAGTATTTGCTATTGGATTGCCATATTGGGCAAAATATCTTGCAAAAAAGATTTTGTCAGGCAATATCATTTCTGAAAATGAAATTGATAATGCTTATTCTTATTTACTTGAAGAACTAAAATTAATACCTAAAACTGAAAAATCTGAAATTGTTATCAACTACAATGCAAATAATTCATCAAATTATAAACATGATTTGCTTTTCATGAAACTTGAAAATATTGAAGGTGTTAATGCCCTAGTTGAAAACCAAGTGATTGAATTTAGCCCAAACCTTACTGTAATTTATGGTGCAAATGGCTCAGGTAAATCAGGATATGTTAGGCTGTTAAAAAAGGTATTTTATTCCAAAACTCCTGAAGAAATTATTTCGAACATTTATTTAGATAGCGGACACAAAGCTGTTAAGGCGGAGTTTACTTTTAAATCAAATAATACTGATATTCACTTACTGTTTCCTGCAGATTCGTCTAACTCAGAATTTGATCAATATGCAGTTTTTGATGGTAAAAGTGTTATTGCACATCTTGATAGGAGGAATGAATTTAAATTTCGACCTGCAGGATTAAGTTTCTTTGCAGACCTTACAGAAGCAATAAAACGTGTTGAAGAAAAATTGAATGTAGATGTCACTAAAAAGCAAATAGGACACTCTTTAGATGACCTTGTGGATTTATTCGAGGGTGAATCTGATATTAAAACCATTATTCAAAATCTTTCTGCCCAAACAAAATTAGATGACTTAAGAAAATACACTCCCCTTTCAGAAGAAGATAAAACAGAGAAATCTAAAAATGAAAAAAAATATGATAATCTTTTATTAGCCATTAAAGGAAAAAAAAAGGAAATTCAATCGCTTGAAAGTATTAGAAGACTTATAGAAGAAAATAAAAAACGTATTGAAACCCTGAATAAATTCCTTAAAATCGAATGTCTCACACTAATAAAAAATGCAATAACTGATTGTGTAAACAAAGAAGAAACTGCAAAATCAGAAGGTATTGAAAACTTCAAGACAGATAAAATTGAAGGAATTGGTTCTATTGAATGGAAAAAATTTATTGTGGCAGCAGAACATTTTGCTAAAAAACAGAAAGAAGAAGATAATGCTTATCCTAAAATAGGAGACAATTGCTTACTGTGTCATCAACCGCTTTCAGAAAAGGCTCAAAAATTAATTAATAACTATTGGGCTTTTATTAAAAGTGTTGCAGAAGAAAATGCAAAAAAAGCACAAGCATATCTCGATAAAATCAGCATATGAAGAACTTAATTTTAATTTATTCCCTGATGAAAACACACTTTCTGTATGGCTTTCAGAAAAATACCCAAGTTCTTTAACTTCATTAAAGCAAAAGCTTACTGAACAAAAAACACTTGCTACCAATATTATTTCAGACATAAATTCTAAAATATCAAAGAACAGATTAGCTATAAAAATAAGCGTTACCGACCATGATGCAATCGAAACAGCTATTAATGCTTCAATAAAAATGCTTAAAGCAAATGAACAAAATGTAGAGGTAGAAAAACTCCTTAAAGTAAAAACTAGATTTGCTCACAAAGAAAAATTTAATATTCATTTTCCAAAGTTTGAGACATATGTCAACAATCAAGTTTGGATTCAAAATGCAGGTAAAGCAATTTTCGGTAAAAAAAAAATAACAGAAACTGAAAAAACTTTATCAGAAAAGTATTTTAATCAAAAATATATTGAAACATTCAATAATGAATGTAATAATCTGAATGGAAATTTTGGAATAGAAATCAATCACACAGGTTCAGCAGGAAAATCATACAAACAACTAATATTAAAAGGCAACAACCCTAATGTAATTTTAAGTGAGGGCGAGAAAAAGGTAATTGCCATTGCCGACTTTCTTGCAGAGATGAATCTTTCAGAAGTAAATAGAGGTCTTGTTTTTGATGATCCAGTATCATCATTAGATGAAATGAGAAAGAAAGATATTGCTATTCGCCTATCTTATGAATCTAAAGAAAAACAAGTAGTGTTATTTACTCATGATTTAATATTTGTTTCAAATTTACTAACTCATTGTGAGGATAATAAAATACCATTTTTGTGTCATTGGATTGAAAATAGAGATAATAAACCAGGACATGTTTGGTTAAAAAATGCACCTTCATATGAAAAGGAATATAGAAACTCTGAACCTGTAAAGAAATTTTACATCGATGCAAAAAAGGACGATTGCCCTCCTTCACAAAGAGAATTTCTTCTGAAATCAGGTTTTACCGCTTTAAGAACTTGCTACGAAGTATTAGTTATTAATGGTCTTTTCAAAAATGTTGTTCAACGTTACAATGAAAGAGTAAGTGTTGACGCATTGTCAAAGGTATATTTTGATCAGGGTTTAGTTGATGAACTGCTAGATAGTTTTGCTAATTGTTGTCGATATATGGAAGGACATACTCATAGTAACAAATATGCTTACAAAAAACCTCAACCTACAAACTTAAATGAAGAAATACAAAGATATGAAGCTATTCGAAAAAAAATTAAAAATACAAAGAAGACCAGTTCATAATTTTGTGCCCACAAACTCGTTTCGCTCGTCGCAGCGTACAGGCACGTTAAAAATGAATAAACAGAAATATAATTATTATGAATGAATCGGATCTATACCAACCAATAAATGAATACCTAATTAAAAACGGCTATTCAGTTAATAGTGAAGTTTTGCATTGTGATATAATTGCCCAAAAGAATGATGAAGTAATAGCAATTGAATTAAAAAAGAATTTTAATGCTACCCTGTTAATTCAAGCTGTAGAAAGACAAAAATTTGCAGATTCTGTTTATATTGCAATACTAAAACCCAAAAGAAAAGGAAACCTGAAAAATTGGAAGGGGATGTGCCATTTATTGAAACGGTTGGAAATTGGATTAATTCTTGTTTCATTTCTTAAAACCAAAGCAAGAATCGATATAATATTACATCCGACTGATAATGTAATTAAGAAAAGTAATAAAAAAAGAAGAGCCATTTTAAGAGAAATCGATAATAGATCGGGAAATTATAACAAAGGTGGAATTACAAGGAAAAAAATTATTACTGCATACAGAGAAAATGCCGTATTCATAGCTTGCTGTTTGCATAAATATGGAGAATTAAGCCCTAAAAAACTAAGAGAACTGGGTACTGGAGATAAAACTTCCAGTATTCTGCAAAAAGATCATTACGGTTGGTTTGTAAGGGTTAGAATAGGAGTTTATAAATTACACCATAATGGAGTTGAATCTTTAAAAAAATATTCAGAAATTGCGAATGTATATTATAAAATGCTGAATGGTTAATGATGTTATGGTTTAAGGGGTTCTGCAAAATGAAAAAAGTCTGTCTTTCTGAGGAAATCTTCGAAGAAATTTCTCACGAAGAATCTCATTGTAAGCGGAGATCCTTCCAAAGAACAACGTGTAAGATTCGTCAGGACGACAAAAACACTCTATTTTGCAGAACTCATATATTACGATTTATCAATCGGAGGTAAATTGAAGAAATATTTAATAATTGCTCTTTTGCTCTATACAGTAATATTATTCTCTATCGAGCCGCAAACTTTTGAAATACATGATCGAAGTTCATTTCGCATTTTACTAACTCCCACAACTTTATTACCTGAAAATACATATTTTTCTTCCACTGATATTTTAGGTTTAACCTGGGGGAAAAAGATATCCAATAATATGAGCTATGCTTTATTTGCTGTCCCACCTTTTGCACTGAGTGTTGGTTTCAAATATCAGTTGTACTCAAAAAACAATCTTCATTTAGCAACTGGTGGTGCACTCTGGATATCTTATGAAGAAATAGATTTAGGTGAAATGAACGGCTCAATGTTTATTTATTCACAGCAGATCATTACAACATATGGGAATCGGAATAATGCTTTTAATCTTTCAGTGGGTATTAATCCATACTTGGAAGATGGTGAAAAAAGTTATTTACCCTTCAACTGCAATATTGGTGGTTTCTTCCGCATCGGCAAACACACAAAAATTATCGGTGAGACTTCAATTATTGAAATTTTAAAGAGTAAAGATGAATTTAGAGTACACGATATTTTTATAGGTGGTTTTCGTTTCTTCTGGAAGAGAAGCACATTAGACATTACAGTTGGTAAATATGATAGCGAGATTAGTTGGGAAGATAATATTATTGTTCCCATTATAACATACACAAAACACTTTTAGTTTTATTTGAATTTGAGAAGAATGAATTATTGGAGATTTAAAGCTGAATGGATCGTTCCGAATCCTGCAGAACGCAGTTCTATCATATCTCCTTCAAAATCTCTTCGATAGCTTTTTTCAATTGAACATCATCGTCGTCTCGTACCTCATCGGGAGTGGGTTCTACCGTTATATCAGGTATCACGCCGCTGCCTAATTCCACAGCAAATTATAGAATTGTATAAACTTATTTTCGTCTTTTTTTAGCGTTTCTTCTTTGCTTTCTGTTTAGTCCATTAGCTTTTAAGTTGTGATCAATAGATATTGGTACAAAATCAATATGTTCAACAGAAGGAACTCTGAATGAGAAAAACGATTTGCTATTTTTATTAGTAAATGCAAAATCACCTAAAGCTATAATATTCATTCCAACTAATACATCAAAATGATCAAAATTTGAACTTTCAGTTACTCTTACATCTTGAACGCGAACACCATTTGGTAAAATAACATTAATAATGTATGTATTTACCTCTATTGTGCTGTGTATACCAGATGCTAATGTTTTCCCAGTTGGTATCAATCCCAATTGTTTTACAATATTTTTTGAAATTACACTACCGGTTGCTCCAGTATCCCATAATGCCTTAATACCTTCTTTTAATTCATTACCAGATAATGGTTCTTGTATAGATATGTCAGTAATGATTGTTGAAGTTAATCCGTTATATCTTGTTGTAAATGCGTGATGTTTTATCATTTAACAAAACACCAATTAGCAAAAAACCAATTATAATATTCTAAATCCTTAGTACAGAATTCAATTAAGAAATTTCCCATACCATATCTTAAAGCAGATTTTTTCAAAGCTTCAATTCTTTTATCATAAACATCAACAACTTCTTCACCAACAATTACAATGTATTTGTTAAGATATTTTTTAATAATTTCATCCCTATTGTTAGTAAAATATCGATATTCTTTTTCTAACATTGTATCCTCCGCATATAAACAATATACATTATTACGTTTAACTAACAAGAAAAGTTGTTTATTTATGTCAACAGAAAATGCATAATAATCTTAAAATTAAAGTAAGAAGAACCTTAAGTATAGTCACATCATATCTCCTTCAAAATCTCTTCGATAGCTTTTTTCAACTGCACATCATCGTCGTCTCGTACCTCAGCGGGAGTGGGTTCTACCATTATATCGGGTATCACGCCGCTGCCTTCCATATTGGTGCCGTCATAGCGAAAAATGCCATTTCCCGGCATTCTCATGCTGGAACCATCCATAAAATTGTGATGCCCGGTACCTATCACAGAACCGCTGGTAGGCATACCGATAATTTTTCCCAGGTTCATCTGCTTGAAAATGGTAGGAAATATCTCCGCATCGGAAAATGAATTTTCGTTTATGAGCAGAACAACCGGTTTTTCCCAGGTTTTGTAAGGAATATCATGCCGGGTAGAATCAAAATATCTGCGGGTGATCTGGGCATAATATTTCTTTGTTAGAATTTCAATAAGCTTGCCTGTTATACCACCACCGCCATTATTCCGCACATCTATGATAAGAGCATCTTTATCGGTATTTTCTGCAAACAGGTCCTGCAGGAATTTATCGTAAGCTTCATTATTCATCCTGCGAATATGCAGGTAGCCCACTTTGCCATCTGTAGCGTCTTCCACCATCTGTCTTCGTTCTTCCACCCAGTTATCATAAAAAAGGTTCCTGTTCTCTTTATAACTTAATCCTTTCACGGTTACCACTTTCACGCCGTCATTGTTCGTTATTCCCAATTTAATACTTTCATCAATCTTATCTTTGAATAATGAAAGGAAGTCTTTACCCACTTCTTTACCATTCACCGCTATCAGGATGTCTCCGGCTTTAATACCGTGCGGTTTATTCAGCTTGGATTTGCGGTATACTTTAGTGATGCGTATGCCATCTCCGGGAAGATCATGCAGATCAAATTCACAGCCCAGATAAGCAGTTTTGTACTGGGTTGCTTCGCTTTCTATGCGGGGATAATAACCAGTATGGGAAGCGTTTACCTCACCTATCATTTCATAAATAATGGATTTCAAGATCTGCGGTGTGTAGGCATGTTCCAGGTACTTTGCAAAACGCTTTCCGGATCTTTTCCAGTTGATCCCGTGCATATCGGGATCGTAAAATCCTCTGCCGAACTCTACCCATACCTGGTCGAAAATATCATTGTTCAAGGTTAATTTATTGTATTCGTATTTGAATTTATTTTTAACTGTTTCCACTTTTTTAGATTTGGGATTCATCTTCATCAATTTTTCATCGAATACAAAATAAAAAGCTTTGTTTTTTTCGTTGTAATATAGATGCCCCGGTTTTTTATTGAAGGAATAGACCTTCTTGTCGTTATCACCAAAGTAGTCTGTTTTATACAGGGAGAACTTTTTCTCGAATTCGTTCAGATAATAAAAAGTTGAGTCGTTCAACACATGTACAACCCGGTTTGTACCCGGACGGGAAATTATGGGAGTTATACGCAGTGCAATCCCCTCGATATCGATCCTGACGGAATCATTCTTACTCTTTGTTTTTTCTTTTTTCTTTTCCTTAAAATCCTGGATGGGATCCAGTATTTCTTTCCAGTGGTCTTCCTTTTTGTAAAAATCTTTTTTTGCCTGCAGGTCCAGCCGGCAGATCTTTTTGTCGCGCGTAAATAAAGCCGATTTGAGATCTTTCCCCCAGCATAGTCCATCCAGGTAGCCATCGATATTATAGAGCAATTCTTTTGTATTGTTTTCAAGATCATAAATATACAGGTGCCTGCTCCACACTTCCTGCCTGGTTTCAATATACAGAACATACCTGTTATCGGGGCTTACAGCAGCTTTTTCTATCACGAATTGATCGCTGATAATGGGTTGAATATTATTTCCCAGGCTGTCTGCAACGGCTATCTGGTGCTGTCTTTTTTTATCGGAATAACCTATCAATAGTTTGTTCCCATCCATCTTTATCCATTCGATGAATTTATTCCACGGCAGTTTTTCGATATTGGAAATATCCCTGATGTTTACCCGGAAAAGCTGGGGCTCTCCATATACAAAGCTGGAAAATATTATTGTCCGGTTGTCATTCATTATTTGTAAGTCTTTAATTCCCTTCTGTAGGAATGTGATCTGTTTAACATCATCTCCTTTTTCGGGGATGGCAAAAAGATCATATTTATAGGAAAACACTACTAATTTTCCGTTATTGGAAATAGCATAATTTTCCACTTTATTTTGAATATTTTCTTTTACCTCAAATGTATTCAGAAAATCCTGGTTAATGACTATATCCAGTTTTGCAGCTTTTCCTTTGGCTGCATCATATTTCCATAGTTCGTTAAATTTCTCAAAGACCAGCCGGTCGATACCTTCTGCAATGCATATGTTACGAACAGAGAATTCTTTAAAATCTGTGAGTTGTTTTTTGTTATCCAGATCGGTAATATTCCCTTCGAAAAGCTGAAAATTTATGCCATCGGAAGCTGCAAAATAAATTTTATCAGGAACATTGGAATAAACAGGGTACTGTTCTGTAATATCTGTTTTTGTGAGCCTGTTATAATTATCTGCTTTCAAATCATATTCCCAGAGGTCGCCGTTGATACTGCCTTTGTAAGCTTCCCGGTAAACCATTCCACCCCGGTCGAACAGGATAGTTTTTCCATCTTTGGAAACACATCCATGATTGCCACCGAAAGATGTTATTTCAGTAAAGCTTCCATCCAAATAAACTCGGAAGAATTTGTTTCTTCTGCCGATCTCATCTCTCTTTGCCAGCAAACTTTTCCCATCCGAAAACCAGCATAGAAGCTTGAGTTCTTCTTTGTTTATAAGCTCAGCTTTACCCCCTGCAGAAGGAATCAGATAGATCGCTGTCCAGCCGTCACGGTTCGAATTAAAGGCTATCTGTTTTCCATCAGGAGAATATGTAGGATGCCAGTCCTCACCTTTGGTTGTGGTAATTCTTCTGGCTTCTCCTCCCTCAAAGGAAACCGTCCAGAGATCGGACATATAAGCAAAACATACATTTTCTCCATCGGGGGAAATAGCCGGTCCCGTCATGAACTGAGGTACGTGTGCAAATAAATTCACAGCTAATATTATTATTACAAACACTAAAATTCTTTTCATATATTCCTCTTCAAAAATTTTACTAACTTAACTTAATTCTGCAAAATAGATTACTCGTCATCCTGCTTGCCAAGACGAAGCTAGCGAAGGCTGGAGGAATTCTTTCCATTTACCTAACGAAGGATCTCAGCTTATAACGAGACTGTGTCCGGCTAGGACGGATTCTTCGTCGAATGCCTTTGTAAATTCATCCTCAGAAAGACATTTTTTTTCATTTTTCAGAACTGTTAATTTTCTTCATCTAAAATTTCTTTCTTTATTCTTTTGTAAACCGCTAAAACAAGCGGGTCGGATTCAAATTTCATTTTTATATCGAGCCATGCTCTATTCTGCCCGGTTCCATTCCGGTAAAGTCCTTCCACTGCTGCTGCGCTGATATGTTCACTTGCATTTGAAACTGCTTCTTCAAAAAGCTTCATTGCATCTTCAATAAAACTTGTGTATTCTGTTTTTGTACTATCTGGTATTGAATATAGCATATTTGAAAGTGTTGTTATTCCCAGTTCTGTATACTTAGATGATATATCGTAAATATAATCCATGAGAAGTTCAATGGATTCTTCATCCACAGAATCCTGCAGGGCTGTCATAGCAGCAGAGCGCACAGTGAACATCTCGTCATCGAGTGCGGTTATCAGCACCGGCAGAAATTCCCGGTTATGCAGTTTCTTTAGAGCACCCACCACGCTTAATCTGCAAAGTTCATCTTCATCATCTATAAACTGTGAGATCCTTTTTGCTGCTGTTCTATCTCCGATCTTTCCCAGTGCAGAAATTATGTTCCTTCTGAGATCATGATACTTTTTCTTTTTAAGTATTTTTAATAATGGTTGTACAGCCTTTTCATATTTTGTAACCCCCAGCAAGCGAATCGAATTTTTCTGGATAGCTTTATTCTCATCAAAGATCTTCTGCAAAACCAGTGGAGCGAGCGAATCGGGATATGTTTCGGCTAATTTTTCTATCAATCGTATTTGCAGGCTGCTGGTGGAGGTAAGCTTATTTTGGCAGATGTAAGTCACCGCTTCCATTCCTCTTGCCAGGAAAGCTTTTTTGGCACGTGTTACTTTCTTTCTATTGGAACCCACTTCCCATAAAGATGCTTCTTCATAAAGTTCCTCGATAGATCTTAAGGAATCTTGAGCAGTGAGGATGATCTCTCCAATTTCTTCTTCCATTTCATCGGCAATAATATCTCTATCCAGATCGATCCCTATTCCCCATTCGAATTGTTTCCACAGGCTGCCATCTGCTGCCATTGTGTTACGCGGATACATATCTTTTCCTTCCAGATCCATAAAAATTCCGCAACCGGCAAAACCTCTTCCCCAGCGAACCGAGCCAAAACTGAAATCCTCCCAGGTGGAATACATATCGTTGCCTAATTTATCGATGAACAAGGCAAAAGAATTCGTGAGAGCTACTCCATATCCTCCCGAAACGATGTAGTTATCATTTCCTTTTTCTTCGATGAGCATTCCCACTGAAAGATCATGGGCAGTACCGCCTACAACTCCATTCCTGGAATGATATTGATCGTCACCGTCTTTATCCCACAAAGCTCCTATCGAAAGATGAATTCCCGCACCTTGAGCATATTGAGCAGCACTATAGGAATCGTTACCGCTGCCATCAATCAGCATTCCCAGTGAATACCAGTAAGAAGCTCCTTCACAGAATACTTCGCCCTCATAGAAATCATTTCCGTCAACGTCGTACAACACACCTATTCCGCCGCCAGCGCGGGGTCTCCATCCCATACCGAATCCGTGGCTGAAAGACTGGTAATCATCAGGCAGAAGTGGTTCGTGCAGGTATTTACCACCCGTGCGATAAACATCATCTCCACCTGCGTCACGCAATAAGCCATAACCAAATACAGAACCGAATCCCTGCGCCCAGATCTGCGATAAATACCTATCATCACCACTATTGTTATCCAGCAACATGCCAATACCCACATTACCGGCACCCTGGCAGAAATATCCTCCCCGGTAATCATCTTCACCCGCCTGGTCATAAAGCAGACCGATTCCAAATAAACCAACACCATGAGAATAATTAGAACTGCGGTAAGTATCGTTTCCTGCCAGATCGATAAGAATTCCCATACCCAGAAAACCGGCTCCCTGATTTACTGCTTTCTCTTCATTCATATAAAAATCATCACCTGCCAGATCGATAACTACAGAATAAGGATTTCCAATTTCACCGATTGCTCCACCAGCCCGGCAGCGATATATGTCATTTCCACCCAGATCTATAACAACAGCAAAATCATCAGAATAAACATTATCACCGGTTCCGCCAACTATCATCGGTCCGAAATCGGTTTGAAGATAATACATTATTTCACCTGTAACTCCAGGAACAGGATAATCAAATTGCTTCCAGTTATAATAGTCAGATTCCAACTGCTTTTTAATTTGCCATACATCTTCCAGTATGATCTGTCCTGCTGCTGTTAATGCATTCCTATCTAATTTTTTTATAATATCCAACATCCTGTCTTTATCAACCGTTCGGGAAGTATCTGCAAAAGTTCCAAACTCCTGCTGCCAGGAACCTATCAATTTTGCATTCAGCGAATCTTCTTCATCTCCCCATAAAACAGGAGCGCTCATGATAAGATCGTGCAGTTCAAGACTGTCTAACCGGGCATAAAACTTATTCCTGTACGGTTCTGCCCTGTTGAACGAATCTACAAAAAAATACAATGGATCTTCAGTTTTCACAGGTAAAATAATTTTATTTATTTCAATCTCTGTATCGATCTGTTGGGAAATGTATCTAAATAATTCATCGGGTTCATCAAAGTGTTCATCAGCAATTTCTGTGGTTTTTTCCAAATACTCAGGTAATTCCAGCGGATTTTTTAGAATGTGATCGATAACTTTCAATTTAAAAGTATCATCCTTTACCCAGGCCTTTTCAAATCCCAGCTCTGCTTCCGATAGATGCAACATTTCCAAGCAGTTATGCAGAGTTGAAGTAGTTAAGGAATCAAGAATTTGTGCTTCCAGATAAAATGGAGAAAAGAAAAATAGAGAAAATAAAAAAAAGTACAAATACAATTTTTTTACAACTTTCATAAAACTCCTCCTTTAAATCTTTGCCATATTCAGCCAGTTGCAAGCTATGCTTTTTGTCAAATTAAATAAGCGATAACAAGCATCCTTCGAAAAAAATTCAAAATCATTGTTTTACTTTTATTCTGGATAACACTCTGGTTACCAAGCCCCAGCCTGTCGGGGCGCAGTTTGCGGAGACTGGCTTGGTAACCTCAAAAAAAGAAATCCGTATCAAAGCTGTAGCTTTGATACGAGAGATTAACCGGAAAATAACATTCAATAAAAAATATACTTGCTTATTTATACTATTTTTTATTTCTATGCGCTAATAAATAATATCAGGAAAAAGAATGAAATATTTGAGTTTATTATTAATTATTTTTTTTACTGTTCATGCAGTTGCAAGAGTTGTAGTTAAAGTAGGTCCCTATAAAATCACCGAAAAGCAACTTCAAGCTGAAATGGCAGATTACGAAGATCAGTATTCTTACAGTAAAACCCGCCAACTGGCTTTGAATACACTTATCAGGAATAGTATCCTTAAAATCTACGCTGACGACAAAGGGATAACCGTTGCTGAAATTGAACTGAGAGCATTTTTCAAGGATAAGCTGGGTGATCTACCCCGATTCCAGTCTAATGGAGTTTTTGATAACAAGAAATATAAGCAGTTCAAAAACACTTCCAACGGTAAGAAGATCATTGGTGAAATGAGAAACGAGATATTGGTGAATAAAACCAGAACGGTAATCAAGAATTCCCTGGAGATATCTGACGAAGAATTGCTGGAAAAATATTTCCTGGAAAATACAGAAATAGATATGGGTTACGCCATTATTGATGTGGAAGATGTAGGCATTCCTTCGGATATTTCACTCAATAAAGCAGACTGGTATTACGAGCGAAATAAACATAAATTCAAAGACCAGAAAAAAGTAAAATTAAAGCTCTTTATTGTATTTGATGAAGAATTTGAAAAGAGTGTGGAATTACATGTGAACGTCCGTTTGAAGAGCATTACCGAAGCAGACTCCACGCTTTCTACATTGGATCTTATAGATATCAGAGCAACCCTGCAAGAAGAAGAACAACATGAAATGGCAAAAAGGAAAATTCTGGAAATAAAGGAAATGTTACTGGATCGTGAGCAGGTTGAACATCCCATTCTGGAAACTTCTTATCTGGGCGAATTTGAGAAACTGGGTAAATTACAGGAAGACATCCTGAGCAGTTCCTTTGAAATGCGAAAAAAACAGTTCTCCGAACCGATATATATTGGAAACGGATATTTGATATTTCAGGTAATCGATTTCAAACGGGAAAAAATTGATGAGGAAAAAATTGCAAACCTAGTGTGGAAAGATTTTGTTCTAAACGAAAAAGAGACCGACCAGAATTACCAGGAATATTTTGAAAGCCATTTTGATAAATTCATCATACCGGCAGCAGTAATAACCAGAATAGATATTCCCCAGCCCTTACTGTTTTCTAAGTACAAGATCGAAATGTACCAGCAGAATGTAAAAAAACAGATCTCCGATAATTTAATGGATAACAATGCGTTACGTGAGATCATCAGGGAATATGATCTTAAAAGCTCAAAAGAGGTCATCTATCTGGATATGTTTAAAAATTTAGATCCGGTAGCCGATATTATCTCTTTGCGCATCGGGCAAGGTCAGGATTATAATTTTATTAAAACCGGTAGTTCTCTGGTTTTCTACAGGGTCGATTCATACTTCCCCGAATACATACCCATTTTTAGAAAGATCAAATCACAATTACCGGAATTAATAACAATTGCAGAGACAGACTCAACAACTTTAAGAAAATATTATGAAGATCACAGAAAAGACTTCACCACTGCGGATAGTCTTCAACTGGGAGGTGTTATCTTCCCGATCGAAACAAATCTCAAGAATTTGCCTGTTGGGATATCCGATGATGAACTCAAATGGAATTATAAAAACAATATTGAAAAATACAGCCGCAATAGTTCTGTGAAATTCGAATATGTTTATACTAGAAATCAAAAGATGGCGGAAGTGATCAAAGAACAGGCGGAATCCGGAATTGATTTCAATCTGCTGCAAAGGTGTTTTGGTCTGGATTGTTTCCTGCCCCAGAAGAAGATAATTGAATACAGTGAAATTCCCATTGAGATTCAAACGGTTTTAAAATCTCTATCCAATGATACTATTTCTCAACCCGTCTATTTTGATGAAGGATGGATCGTACTTCATAAGATCCGCAGCTATAGTACGGGGGTCATTCCCTTCAGCGAGATCAAATACGAACTTAAAAAAGAGTATATAGAAAAACTGGCTGATCCTTATGCCTTCCGAAAAGCAAAAGCGGTTTTTGATTCTACTTCCTACTTTTCACATCTTATAGAATTTGTGGACGAGAGCATGATATTCCGAACTAAATACCAGGATGCAAACCTGGAATATAAAAGACTTGGCTTCATTTCGCAACATCTGCGTGACTTGATGCGAATATGGAAGAACGAGAAATACAACAGCATAATAAAAACAGAAGAAGGTTACGCAGTAGTGTTCATGCTTAAAAAAAGGTCATCCCGGCAGTTGACCTACGAAGAAGCCCTGCCGCAGATCGAAGAGATATTCACAGCCAAGAAACATTTGGAACTGGGTAAAGCATTCGTTTCCAACCTGAAGCAACAGATATTCCGGGGTGCAGATCCCGATTCGTTACTATTTTATCTGGGTGGCTGGAAAAAAGCAGAAAATCTCAATTTGAACAGCAATATACCCGGTATCGATTTCAGCAAGATCATTCTGAAAGATATTGTTAAACAAAAGAAAGGATATTGCAGCCCTGTGTTTCCGGTGGGTCAGAACAAACTGTTTTTTTACTACCTGTATCGTCTGGAACGTCCAAACCAGAATCAATTTTATTCTCAAAAAACCTCTTTTAAGAGAAATATGATAAATAAGAAATTCGATCAATGGATAGAGCAATATAAGATAAAAAAAGGGATTAAGATAAAATACTAAACCGGAGAATTATTATGAATAAAAGTAATTATCAGAATCTTCTGGATAATCTATATGAAGGCATCTATTATGTAGATCTTAAAAAAACAATTAAATACTGGAGCAGTGGTGCAGAACGAATAACAGGTTATTCCAGCGATGAAGTACTCGGTAAAAGATGCAGTGAAAACATCTTGAAACCACAAAGTCTGGATGGCAGAGAGATGTGTAAAACAAATTGCCTTCTCACAGATACACTTAAAACAAGAAGTTTTACACAAACCGAAATATATATAACTCACAAAGATGGTCATAAGATTTTAATTGCCTTCAGGATAGCTCCAATGTTCGATCATACAGGTAAGATTGTTGGCATAACCCAGATCTTTACAGACAGCAAAGAAAATATCGATCTTGACGAAAAAGAAGCTGAAAGCGGTAAGAAAGCCTATTTTGATCCCATAACGAAACTTCCTAACAGGAATAGTTTCGAAATGCTTCTCAACTCTACTTTCAGCGGATTCCGAAGAAATATCTGGTCTTTCGGGATTTTCTTGTTTACTGTTGATAACTTCAATAAATTTGAAAACATGTATAGTTTGGAAGTTAGAAATAATATCCTGAGAAAAGTGTGTGATGCAGTGGCAGATAATCTGCGACCTTTTGATACACTTGGGAAATGGTCGGAACTGGAATTTGCTGCCATTGTTATTAATATAGATGAAAAGAAACTAACCCTGATCGGTGAAAGGGTAAAGACATTGATCGATAAGATAACCATCCCTGTTGGCAAAGGGAGCATTAAAATTACACTTTCCATTGGGGCTTCAATTGCTACACAAAATGATTCTTCCGAGATATTGATGAGCAGGGTGAAATCTTATCTTGAACATAGTATTAAAAAAGGTGGAAATCGTCTTACAACACAAATTAGCACCTGATCCCAAAATCCGTTACGATTATTTCCATCAAAGCTGTTTCCGCGCTCAAAAGAATTTAGGTAAAGTATGAAATTCAAAGCTGTTATTTTTGATATGGATGGAGTGATCATCGACAGCGAACCATTCTACCATAAAGTGCAGATCGATCTTTTTCAAAAAATGGGAATTGCAGTTCTACCGGAAGAATACAATTCTTTTATCGGTGCCGGTATGCGAGAGATGTGGAATATGGTAAAATCTTCCCGCAATCTTACACAACCCATAGAAGACTTGATAGAGTTAAACAACAGTATTTTGCTCGAGTATTTTCAGAGATTGTCTAATTTAGTTCCCACACCACATTTTACTGATTTTCTTACATCAATCATGGCAGCAGGAATGAAAACTGCAGTTGCTTCCTCAACTGCCAAACCGATAATCGAAGTTATCCTCAAGAAGTTGAACGTTTATAACTTATTTGATATTATTGTAAGTGGCAACGAAGTAAAGAATGGAAAACCTGCTCCCGGTATCTTTTTGGAAACAGCTTCAAGACTGAATGTAATACCTTCGGAATGCGTGGTAGTGGAAGATTCATTTAATGGTGTGAAAGCTGCAAAAAGCGCTGGTATGTACTGCCTTGGTTACCATAATCCAAACTCGGGCAGTCAGGATATTTCTGATGCAGATAAAATAATTATTAGTTTTGCAAATATCAATATAGAGGAGCTGAAATGAAAAAAAATTGTATGATTATCGTTTTAATATTTCTCCCTGTTATCATTTTTGCTGTTACCGTCGATACTCTATTTATTCTGCATACCACCGATATTCACGGTCATCTCATACCGTATGATTATTTTAGCGATGAACCGTCCGATCGCGGTCTGGCAAGGATCTTTACAAAAGTGCAGGAATATAGAGCAAAGCACAACAATGTGCTCCTGATAGACAGTGGTGACTTGATCCAGGGAACACCGCTTACTTATTATTTTAACATGATAGAACCTGAAGTTCCCAATCCAATGATACTTGCATTGAATACAATGAATTATGATGCATTCACAGTTGGCAATCATGATGTAGAGCAGGGAATTGCTGTTTATACCAGGTTAGAAAAGCAATCTGAATTTCCATGGCTTTCTGCAAATTCCTGTCTGGATGATGGTTCAACTTATTATTCTCCGTATAAGATCATAGAGAAAAACGGGATCAAAGTTGGCATTCTGGGACTTACAACACCGGGAATTCCGATGTGGCTCGATGAAAGCCTTTACCCGGGAATAACCTGGAAAGACATGGTAGAAACAGCCGATACTTATGTTGATTCCCTGCTTCCCAAAACAGATATCCTTCTGGGTTCGTTCCATTCCGGTTTCGATGAGAATGAAGGACTGGCAAAATGTAAACTAATGGGCGTGCCTGTGGATAATGCTTCCGGATTGGTCGTAGAAAAAGTTCCTGGTTTCGACGTTATTTTTGGTGGACATTCACATCGCATTATACCACAAAACAAAACTACAATTTTAAGCGATGAAACGTTAAAAATCAATTCCGGTTGTCATGGTGAAAATCTTGGTGTGGTAAGGATAATATACCAGATTGACGATCAAAAAGTTACAATACTTGAAAAGAGCGGCTGGGTAGAACCGGTGAGTAATATTGAACCCTCGGAAGAGCTTCTTGCTTTAAGTAAACCTTATCATCAAAAAATACTGAAATATATCAGAAAGAACATCGGAACACTTACAGACACACTCAGTGGTAAATATTCTCGATTTATGGACACACCTTTCATGGAGCTTGTCAATAACGCTCAATTAGATCATACAGGTGCTGACATCTCTTTTGCTGCCTGTTTCAAACCGGAAATTAATATCCCACCCGGAAATATAAAGATCAAAGATATCTATAATATGTATCCTTACGAAAATTATCTTTATGTTGTTCAAATGACGGGAAAGCAGATAGAACAATACCTGGAATATTCGGCAAGATACTATGTCTGGGATGGAAATAAAATTTCAGCTAACCCCACAATGAAGGGCTATAACTGCGATATGGCAGAAGGAATATCCTATACTATAGATGTCACACAAAAGGTTGGTAAGCGTATTAAAGATATAATTATCACAGCTACTGGTGAATCTCTTAAAATAGATAAAGTATACAAAGTAACAATGAACAGTTATAGAGCAAGCGGTGGTGGAGGTCATATGGGTGCTGCAAAGGCTTCACAGACGAAAGTTATCTTTAAATCCAGTAAAGAAATGAGAAATATCCTGGCTGATTATATTAGAGACCTGGACGAAATACCGGTGGAAATCGATAACAATTGGCATATAGAAAAATAATCTTAATTCCTGTAACGTAGAATTTGACATAATCAAATTCATATTTTATTTGGAATTATCTTTTTTAAGGATTATATAGGGGGAGGAAGTAAATGCCTGTTTCAATGAAAATATCAGAGAAAAAATTTATGAAAAGGATGTTGCAATGGGATCAGAAAAAGGCATCGATCGAAGTTCTTGTAAACTCAGGATTTCTTATTATTGGGGCTTTAGTAGTTCTGGTTGATGCATATTTTACTTATAGATATATCAATAATCATACGTCTTTCTGGGTGATCATGCCTGGTTATGTAATTGGCATATTACTCCTGTTAATCTATCTTGTGGGAGATAAGCGAATAAAAGAACGGCGTCATTTTGCATCGATCCTCAGAAAGATTCTTACAAGCAGTAAAAAATAAACGGGTGAAGATATAACCGGATTTCAGAATCTGTTCATTATTAGGAATCGATTCGAATTGATCTAAATTGGAGGAATTATGAATAAAGAAATTAGTAAGATCGATAAACGTCATCAATTACCATGGTATTCTATATCACTTTTGTTAACTATTCTTGGTGCGGTTTCCATCATATTACTTTTTGGAGTTTATTTTTATAATGAGCATGGTATTGTTTTCTGGTGTATTATAGTTGCCTGGATAGCGATTCTTCTGGGAGCAGCAATGGAAATTGGAAGACAGGAAAAATTAAGAAGAAAAATAGAAAATGAAAAAGAACAATTGATAATCGACCTATCGCAAGCTTTGGCTAAAAACAAAAAAGAAAAAGAAACCAAATGAGAGTATTGATAATAAATCCGGGTTCCACCTCCACAAAAATAGCTGTTTTCGAAAACGAAAAGGAAATATATTTAAAAAAAATAAACCATCCTACCGATAAAATCAGTGAGTATGAAAAAATCGCTGACCAGTATCACTTTCGAAAAGAAACTATCTTAGAAGAACTACAGGTTGCCGGTATTGAATTAAAGACCATAGATTGCATCGTTGCGCGGGGAGGATTGATTAAACCCATTCCCTCGGGTGTTTATAAAGTAACCGAAAGCCTGAAAGCAGATTTAATAAAATGTATTATGGGAGAACATGCCAGCAACCTGGGTGGTCTTATTGCAGATGAAATCGCTAGTTCTCTACCGGGTGTTAATGCTTACATTGTAGATCCTGTTGTTGTAGATGAGATGGAAGATGTGGCGCGTATTTCCGGTCATCCTGAATTTGAGAGAATATCGATTTTTCATGCTTTGAACCAGAAAGCAATTGCACGAACTCATGCTAAAAAACTCGGTATAGCTTATGAAGAACTTAATCTTATTGTAGTTCATCTGGGTGGAGGTATTTCCGTGGGAGCGCACAAAAAAGGAAAAGTAGTGGATGTGAACCAGGCTCTAAATGGTGAAGGTCCATTCTCTCCGGAACGCAGCGGTACTCTTCCTGCAGATGCTTTAGCAGAACTCTGTTTCAGCGGGAAATACACCCTTCCCGAAGTAAAGAAGATGATTACCGGTAAAGGCGGACTTGTAGCCTATATGGGCACAAATGACGCCTACAAAGTAGAGATGCTTGTTCGAAAAGGAGATAAAAAAGCCAGACTCATCCAGGATGCTATGAGCTACCAGATTGCAAAAGAGATCGGCGCAATGAGCACAGTGTTGAAAGGTAAAGTAGATGGTATTCTTCTTACAGGTGGATTAGCAAAAAACCCGCTGTTAGTTGATTATGTTAAAGATATGGCATCATACATTGCTCCTGTATTTGTATATCCGGGAGAGGATGAAATGCAGGCTCTTGCCATGAACGGTTTTATGGTTCTAAAAGGAGAAGCTGAGGTTCTGGATTATCAATAACAAACAAAACCAGATCATCGAAATGCTCAACCCGGAAAAAGCATTCGAGAGAATTAAACTGAATGCAGATAATAGTGATTTCTTCCTACTTGATCTTCGTCCTCCGGAAAAGGTAAATACTGCAAAATTCGGTGATTCTTTACATCTGGACTATAATGATGAAACTTTTGATGACGAACTGGAAAAATTGGATAGGAATAAAATTTACTTTGTTTTTTGTACAAGAGGTTTGAAATCTAATATTACAGTAGAAATGATGGAAGACCTCGGCTTTAAAGAAGTTTATGGACTTGCAGGCGGTTTAATTGCCTGGCAGAAAAAAGGATTTAAGCTAATTTGAAATTATCATGAGAAAGAGATCATTTTTTTTTATTGTTCTACTAATAACATCTCTTTCTTTAAATGCAACTTTAGATACGCTTTTTGCCGAATATATCCGCATGGTTCCAGATGAAAAAGCTGAATTCCTGCTGAACAGGGGGATCGGTTATTTCAATCTGAACGACTATCAAAAAGCATTGGAATATTTGAAAACCGCTCAAAACAAATTTGATCAAACAAGAAACAAAGAAGGAATTTCCAAGTGCCTGAACAATCTGGGTAACGTTTACAACAACCTGGGACATTACGAAAAAGCCCTGGAATATCATTTACGTTCTCTGGATATTGAGCAGGAAATCCAGAATAAAAACGGCATAACAAGATCATTGAACAATATCGGGAATGTATATCAAAATACCGGTGACCTGGAGAAGGCTTTGGAATTCTATTTGAAATCTCTCGAATTAACCTATGAAACTAACGACAAATCAGCCATATCCAAGTCACTGAATAACATGGGAAATATTCATCTATCTCAAGGTGATTTTGACAACGCACTGGAATATTATACACGCTCCCTGAAAATAAAGCAGAGCATTGAAGATAAATTCGGAACAGCAAATTCATACAATAACATCGGTATTGCCTATCAGGGATTGCATCAACCTGCTAGGGCACTGGAATATTATCAGAAATCATTGCAGCTTATGAAGGAAGTTTATGATAAACACGGCATTGCTACGGCACTGTATCATTCCGGTATTCTATACTTTGAATTGCAAAATCTGAAAAAAGCTATTTCCTCTTTGCAGGAAGCGCTGCAATATGCAGAACAGATAAACGATAGAAATATTATAATGTCCTGCTACAGAACCATTGCCGAAATATTCTCACAAAAAAAAGATTATCATAAAGCCTATAAATTCCATAAATTATATGCTCAAACAAAAGATGAATTGATCTCGGAAGAGAGCAGTAAAGCTATCATAGAAATGCGTGTGAAATATGAAACAGAAAGCAAAGAAAGAGAGATTGAACTGCTGAAACAAAATGTTGCCCTGAAGGCAATAGAATCCAAACGGCAAACACTTTTTATGATCATTATCACCATCGGTTTTGTTTTCTTTGCCATCACTGCTTTTTTTGTTTACAACCAGTTAAGATTGAAGGCTTATTCCAATAAGGTCATAGCCGAACAGAACGAAAAACTGAAGAAAGCATATACAAAAGTAGAAGAACTCGCCAGCATCGACTCTCTTACCGGGCTGTCCAACCGCAGGGATATCCTGAAAAAAATACGGCATGAAGCCAACAGGTTCGATAGGAATAAAAAGCCTTTCGCACTTATTATGGGTGATATCGATGATTTTAAATCAGTTAATGATACGTACGGTCATGATGCCGGTGATATGGTGTTACAGACAATTGCCGATTTTATTAAAACTAACATAAGAAAGCAGGATACGGTAGGTCGTTGGGGTGGTGAGGAATTCCTTATACTGCTGCCCGATACAGGTTTGAAGGGTGCAAAATTCATTGCCGAAAAACTTCGCAAAGGTATTTTTTCTCACAAAATAACCTACACCAACTACGATTTGAAAGTAACCATTACTTTTGGCGTTGCGGTTTACAAGCGGGTGAGAGATATTAACGAATGTATCAAAGAAGCCGATCAGGCTTTATACCTGGGAAAAGTCCGCAAAAAGAACTGTGTGGTCTCCAGCGATGAACTTAAATAGAAATATATCTTTGACATATGTGAGGATTATTTTTTTTTGGAATAAAAGAATTATCATGGAGAAAATACATGAAAGTGTTTATTGAGAAAATACCCAAAGCTGAACTTCACCTTCACATCGAAGGTACATTTGAACCGGAACTGATGTTTGAAATTGCACACAGAAATAAAGTGAAAATTCCTTACAAATCTATTGAAAAATTAAAAACTGCTTACGATTTTAATAACCTCCAGGAATTCCTGAATATCTATTACGCCGGATGCAACGTTCTTCAAAAGGAAAAGGATTTTTACGATATGACTATGGCATATCTGAAAAAAGCTCATCAGCAGAATATTCTTCATACCGAGATCATGTTCGATCCGCAAACTCATACCAGGCGTGGAATTCCCTTTAATAGAGTTATCACAGGAATCCATCATGCCCAGGAAGATGCAAAAAAAGATTTTGGAATTTCTACAAAACTGATCATGTGTTTTCTGCGCCACCTGGATGAAGAAGCTGCTTTTAAAACACTGGAAGAAGCACAACCTTTTTACAATCAGATAGATGCTGTGGGACTGGATTCTTCCGAGATCGGGCATCCACCTTCCAATTTTGAGAGAGTTTTCAAAAAAGCTCGGGCAGAAGGTTACCTGCTTGTAGCACACGCAGGTGAAGAAGGTCCTGCAGAATATGTTTGGGAAGCACTCAACCTGATTAAGGTAGATAGAATTGACCACGGTAATCACAGTCTGGAAGATAACAGGTTGGTTCAGAAGCTGGTAATAAGAAAAATGCCATTGACGGTATGTCCGCTTTCCAACCTTAAGCTGAAAGTAGTAAATAATATCAGCGACCATCCTCTTAAAACTATGATGCAGAGGGGACTTTTTGTTACTATAAACTCAGATGACCCGGCTTATTTCGGAGGTTATGTGAATGAAAACTACCTTGCTATTCAACAAGCTTTGGAACTAACCAAGGAAGATATTATCCAGCTTGCTAAGAACTCTTTTGAAGCTTCTTTCTTAGACGAAGCAGATAAAAAAAAGCACATTTCTCAAATAGATAAATTCGTTAATTCGTACTCAGATTAAGATAAATTTTTTATTGACACTCAATACCCTGTTTTTGTTGTGTCCTCTGTGTTGTGGCGGGATAGCTCAGTTGGTAGAGCAGAGGCCTGAAAAGCCTTGTGTCCCCAGTTCAAGTCTGGGTCCTGCCACCATTTCTTTATAAGTACCTAAGAGTCAAAGTAACAAAGTAGCAAAGTATATTAATCGTCACATTTCAGTACGACTATATGTTTTTCCTACGGCGGAACGAAGTTCGTTCAATCCCCGATTAAATCGGGGACCAAATTGAATGAAATAGTTAAGAATGATCGTCCCGATCATAATAATGGAATTATGAAATCACACCGGGACGCCTCTCGTTCCAATGCTCCTGCGTTGGAGCGGAAAAAACACAAGGTTCAACCGGGACGGTTGAACCAACATGAGTCCCAATCAGACCTGACTCGCAGCGAAGCGTGAGTCGGGAATGATTGCTCAATGCTGTTTTTCAATTTGACAGAATTTATCCTTCCTAAATTATAGAGGAAAAAATTTCAGGAAAAAATATGAAAGAAAAATATAAATTAAGCCTTCACACTTTTTCCCAGCTTTATATAAACTCTGCCTTGATGGGTATTGGATTAGTATTCTTCATGATCTTCATCATGTTCATTGTTGCCATTTACAAATGGAAATTCGAAGGACTAACCCCGGAAGACAGCGGCGTATTGGTTCTATCTGCAATGCTGTTTGTTCTTTTTGGAACTCTAACGATCATTTTCCTGTTTAAAATATACATAGATAAAGGCATCATCAAGATCAGAGAAAGGAAGCTTCTGCTGGAAGATGACCGCTTTGTTTACACTGATAAGAAAGGAAATGAACAAAGCTTCAATTGGGAAGATATTACAAAACTTAAATTAACATCAGTGAAGATGGGATACAGGCTTTCGGTGGTCTTACCGCAATTCAGATTTTCTTTCTTTTCGTATGAATTCGTTCTTAACCCAATCCGCTTTAAAGAAACATTCAAAATGAAAGGCTTTGAAGATGATACACTCTTTCACATCCTGGAAATATTTTACAAAAAAGCAGAAAATGCAAAATTCAAAAAAGACCTGTTCCTGCGCCGGAAAAAATTCTATTTTGAGAAGGAATAAAAAGAATGAAACTTATAGATATGAACAATTACAAAAGAAAGAAACACTTCAAATTTTTCATAAAGCAAGATTACCCGCATATGAACCTGTGTGCAAATGTAGAAATAACACGATTAGCTGATTTTCTGAAAAGTAATAAATTCCCATTTTATTTTTCACTTATTTACCTTAGCATAAGAACTGCAAACCAGGTCAAAGAGTTCCGTCACCGCATCCGTGAGGGTAAGATTATCGAGCATGAGGTTATTCATCCCTCATTTTCCGTGATGGCAGAAGATGATATATTCAGTTTCTGCACCTCCAGATATTCTGCCGACTTTCTCAGCTTTCTGCAGAACGCACAGGAAGAAGCTGAAAAAGTGAAAGTAGAACCGGTTATTGAAGATGAACCCGGCAGAGATGATCTTGTTTACATCACCTGCATTCCCTGGGTTTCTTTTACCAGCATTTCGCATCCGATGCATTTGCACCCGGTGGATTCCATTCCGCGCATTGCCTGGGGAAAATATTTTAAGGAAAATGGTAAACTTCTGCTTCCTTTTTCTGTACAGGTTCATCATGCGCTAATGGACGGAGTGCATATCGGCAGATTCTTCAAGTTGTTACAGGAATTACTGAATGAACCGGAAAAGATGCTGCAAGGTTTAAACACGCTTTTTTATCATTGACATAAATTTTCCATAAATGATCTTAAGTAAGATTGAAATTATAATAGATCGTAAAATTACGAAATTGGATTTGATAGATGATTAATATCGTAAAATTGGAAAAAGTTCGTATACACTCCCAAATCGGGAGTATCCCCGAACTTTTTTATGAATCTAAAGGAGAAATCCCCGAACATGTTCGGGGACACATTCATTAGCGGAAATATATAAAATAGATGGAGTTGAAAAATGAAAGAAATCATTATTGTTTATGATGAAGATAACAAAAATTATGATATAGGAAAGTTTTTTGAAGAATTAGCAAATCGTATATTTAAATCTTTGCGCTATAAAGTATCAAGTAATGTTCAGTATACAGGAATGGAATTTGATCTTGAGTGTATACATCAAGATAGAACTAATGAAAAAGTTTTAGTCGAATGCAAAGCAAAACAAAGTTTAAGCTCAAAGGATATAACAACTTTTGCATTTAACACACAATATAAAAAAATGGATTTTGGATATTTTTTATACACTCGTTCATTCGAAAAACAAGTTGCTGGTTTAATCAATGAAATAAAAGAGGATAAAAGATATAAGAATTTATACTTTTGGAATAGCAATAAAATTATTGAATTACTTGTTGCATCAAATGCAATTCAAAAATTTGAAGTTCAACCTGAGAAATACCGAATTACTAAATTGATTTTAATGTATAGTTTTAAAGGTATCTATTATATACCTCTAATCTCTAATTCGACAATGCCTGAGAAATACGCAATTATTAATGCATTGAATAATAATTCTATAATATCAGACGACGTTAATTCTTTTGCTCGAAAATATATAAAAGAGATTGAGAATCTGGCTCTAATTGATTTAAATAAAGGTGATTATCAACATCCAAAGGAGCAAAAAGATTTAGAAACCATTGCTGAAATACAGCAAAGTATTAGTTGGGACGATTATAAACCTGCATCCACTAAGTTTTTCGTAGGACGAAAAACTATTCGAGATCAATTACTGAAATTCATTATGAATGTATATGAAAATAAAAACCAAACAAAAGTTTTCTATATTGATGGCAAATCTGGATGGGGTAAAAGCTCTCTTTTAAATGAATTAAAAGGAAAAACTACAAACAAATTTTATAGAAATAAATTGTTTTCTATAATGATTGATTCAAGAAGTGCTAATTCCTCAAATTTTGTTGCTTTAGCTTTTAAATTATTGTTAGATAAAGCTGTTTTGTCAAAATTTATTCCAAAGAAATTTAAAGAAATTCATATTTCGTCAGCATATGATATTATCAATACAGGTATAGTTTTAGAACTAGTTGAGTGGTTAAGAAAAAATGACAAGATGATTGTAATTGTGTTCGACCAGTTTGAGGATATTTTCAGACGGGAAGAACTATTTGAGTCTTTTTATAAATTTCTTACTGATGTTAAAAATAATTCTTCAAATATTATAGTAGGCTTTTCTTGGAAATCAGAAGTAAATATTCCGATTGAGCATAAATCATATCATTTATGGCAACAAACTAAGGAATTTGCTAAGAAATTAACTTTACATGAATTTGATTTCAATGAGTGCAATTCAATAGTTAGACAATTGCAAAAAGATATTGATGTAAAATTAGAATCTGATTTTAGAAATAAAATTATTAATAATTCTCAAGGATTTCCTTGGTTAGTAAAGAAATTATGTATCCACATTAAAAAACAATTTAATCAAAAGGTTGATATTCAAACTTTATATGAGCAGGATTTTAATGTTGAATCTTTATTTAAAGATGATTTAGAAGGTTTAACTTCAAAAGAAGTAACTGCACTTAATTATATTGCCAAACGAGCTTCAGATAATGAAGCTTTTGATATCACAGAACTTGATGATATGCTTGATAGCAATACAATCGACAAATTATTAGATAAAAGATATATCATAAAAAGTGGAACAAAATATAATATTTATTGGGATATATTCCGAGATTATCTTGTAAACAAAGAAGTTCCTAAAATTGGTGAGACCTATCTTATTCGCCAAAATATTTCATCAATATTAGAGGCTTTCTTATGTTTTAAAACTACCAATAAATTAACTATTTCAGAATCGATGGATAAATTGGAAAGGGGGAAAGGAACAACATTAAACATTTTAAGACAATTAAGGAATTTTGGTTTAATTGAATATAAAAATAGTTTTTATGAACCAAAGGATAAAATAAAAAATATTAATGAAAAAACTTTTAAAAATTATATTACTAACAAGTTAAACAAGCACACTTTCGTAATAGAGCTGAAAAAGATCGAAAGCAAATTAATAACTTATGATGATGTAATAAAGATTATTGAAAAAAAAATAATTGGGAAGAAATATGCAAAAAAATCACTTTTATCATATGCACAAATCTTCTTAAATTGTATCGAATATTGTGAAATTGATTTAAACATTGATCCCAAAACTTTGAAAAGTGTTCAGGATTCGTTTTCATTCACACCTCAATCAAATCCATCTGATTTAATTGATTTCTTTTTTTCTATTAAGGATGGTCAAGAAATCACATCCTCAAATAAAAATGATAAATTTCTATATGATTTAAAATCTCTGGAATTACTAATACATAATAAACGAATAGTAACCTTGACTAATAAAGGAAAAATTGCTTGTAATAAAAAGGATATAAGTATCATTATTAATAATGCTCTAAAAACTGACAAAATTAAAGTCGCTTTTGGTAAATATTCTGAGAATCCAGTAATTAGCTCTAAAGATTTTAAAATTCTTGTATCAGAATTGCTTGAAAGTATAAATAATAAAACCTATAAAAGCCAGACAGCGAGAAGATTATTTTTATGGGCTAAGTTTATCTTTGACGATAGAAAATGAAAAATCCGCTAACACACAGCTCCACGCCAAGTCGTGGCAGCTGCCAGACATTAATCAACATTCCGCTTCGCTCCATGTTGATTAACGGCGGCGTGCCCCTATTAAAAGACTCGCAACCGTATCGAAGCGGAACATCGTTTAACACTACGTCCACGGGAACT
>JAUXIJ010000136.1 GCA_030621085.1 Candidatus Cloacimonadota bacterium
TTGCATACAATGCAGAAGGAAATGAAGCTCTTCGAGCTGTTATCAAGGAAATCGGCATACTTGGAAATAAACTTGGAGATGAAATAAATTTAAAACAAACATCGTGCTGTTATTTTCTTTTACTTGGACAATCATTAACAGTAGATATTTTACCCAGAAAAGAAAATTAAGAATAATATAAATTATCAACGGTGGAGGTTTAATAATGAGTCAAGAAACTTTATCATCGCGACGCGAACTTTTTTTTGCTTATGATATAAAAATGGGAAATCCAAATGGCGATCCTGATGAAAACCGCCCGAGAGTTCTGCCGGATGGAACATATTATGTAACTGATGTCCGATTAAAGCGATTCATAAGAGATTATTTTAAATCGCAAGGCAATCATATTCTGGTAGATACTATTGAGTCAAAGACAACTAACTTAACAGGCCGGGTGGCACATTATCTGAACTCAATTGATAAATCAAAAGCTGATGGCAAAGAACTTGTAACTATACTTCTAGAAAATTTTATTGATGCAAGGCTGTTTGGAAGCTCATTTGCTTTTAAACCACATGAAAAGTGGGAGCCTAAACCTGTTCCAAAAACTCTGACAGGTGCATTCCAGCTCAATCACGGTGAAGTAATGCATGATGCTGAATCTGTAGATATCCACGGAACAACAACTTTCAGTTCTACCGGAGGGGAAGGTCAGGGAACTTTTACAACATATTTTGCGTTAAGATATGCTTTGATAGGGTTTAACGGAGTAGCAAATGAACATTCAGCCGAATTATCACGATTAACAGATCAAGATTATGATGCTTTGTTAAAAGCGATGTGGAAATCGGTAAGAAGTTCCGGCAATACCAGGACAAAAGTCGGGCAAGTGCCGCGACTATTAATATCGATTGCTTATAATAAAGACGTTGAATTCCAGTTTGGAAATTTGTCTGATTACATAAAATTAATTCCGGCAAACGAGAAAGAAGAAAAAGCCTGGAGCTCACCGGAAGATTATACCGTAGATTTATCTTTGCTTAAAAAAAGGTTGTCAACATATTCAAATAAAATTGATTCTGTTTCCTATGAAATTTCACCGGATGTTAAATTAAAGGATGAAATCCCGTCAGAATGGAAAGGTTTAAAGATTGATTAGGCAGATGAAACCCACAGGTTCCAGCACCTTTTAAAATTATACGGGAAATTTTAAAATGATCAGTGATAAATGTATAATTTTCGAGTACAAAGGAAAATTTGCGCACTTTTTAAAAGCAGAAGCAAATGCTTCTGCTCCGAGTTATCCTTTTCCTACAAGAACGGTTCTTCTTGGTTTGGTGGGAGCAGTTCTCGGCTTAACAAAAGATTCACCGCAAATATTTCTGAAAAATGCAAACTTTGCAGTTTCTGGAAAAGCGGAAGCTGTTCACTGGCATACGGCAAATCTTAGAAAAGATCCTCCTGCGTTACTTTCAAAAACCATAAAAAAAAGCGATAAAGGGACATCTAAATCCCAAAGGAATACGATTATAGCCCAGGAATGGCTCTTTAAACCTGAATTTACAGTTTTTGTTCAATTGCCGGAAGAGTATCATGGCAAATTTGAATATAGAATCAGGAACAGGGAATGGTTTTTTACCCCTTGCTTTGGCTTATCGGAGATGATGGCGGATCTCAACTTTGTTGACTCTGTTAAAACAGAACAGCTAGAAGAAGGTGTTTATGGCATTGAAACACTTGTGCGAAAAACTGAAGTTGAATTTGATATGTCAATCGCTCTGGAACGAAATTTTGTTATTAAATCAATTCGGATGCCACGAGATGTGACGGATAAACGGGAATTTTCCCATGAAGCGTATTTATATGAAGCTAATGGAGAGGCTTTATATTTAAAAACCTCAAATGCCTATAAAGTTGGGGGAAAAATTATATCATGGCTATGATTCAGTCACATGCAAATCCTTATAAATCACTGAAACAGCATGTTGAGGAAGTTGGTATAGCCTCAAATGCGATATTAGAAAAACATTCGATTTCTGTAAAAACGTTTATTGCTGAATATATCGAATATGTTGTTAAATTTCATGATTTAGGCAAAGCGATTCCTGAATTTCAAAAATATATTAAAAACCCTGAAAAATAAACAGGAAATCGCAGAAACAAAGCTCATGCGCCTGTTTCTATGCTTTTCTGGCTCCTTTTTGCACAGGAGAATAATATTCACAAGGATGTTCTTTTACTCGTTGCATCTACTGTCTGGAGGCATCATGGAGATTTTCCAACCTTTAAATCCTTACTGGAAAGCACATTATACGAATATGAAGAGGATTTCAAAATATCTGAATATCCGATTAATAAAATTCGTTCTGAATTGAACCTGGATTTGAATTTGAATTCTGATGTTGATGAATTTGATATAGAAGATTTGTTTGAAGATGATTTTATAGAAAAAAAATCATTTGCAGAAGCTGCTGAACTAAAAGTGAAAGCTCTTATGCTTTTTTCGATTTTACTTGAAGCAGACAGAACTTTTCTTGCCCTGCCTGAAGAATATTTAAAACTAAAA
>JAUXIJ010000163.1 GCA_030621085.1 Candidatus Cloacimonadota bacterium
CTTTTTGCTACAAATAGCCAACTCGCTACGGAGTTTAATTCTACACGATATACCTTCTTGCTACAAATAGCCAACTCTCCGCAAGCGGAGTCCTTCGTGACCTACGGAGTTTTTACATTCTATTTTGGAAACAGATATCTCGATAGTTAAATAATAGTTCAAATAACTATCTAATCCAGGTTAAAATCCTTTTTCAGCAATAGTTCCGTTATCGATACTCGGATCAAAGTCCGGATCAGGAGTTCTCCAATCTCCGTAATTCAGTTCAAGATACTCTTCTACATGCGACGGGATTTTAACTTTCCTGCCTTCCCAGCTAGTCGTATCAAGTTTATCAAAAAACTTTGAATCCGAGTGTTTTAGAGCAGTCATTATTATCCAGTGATATGAATTATCGATTTTATATTTGAAGAACAGGTCAATGTGAAAATTTATTCTGACTAATCTTTCGAAAGGAGTTTTTAATTTTATTGAGCGAATATTTCCGGGCATCCACAGGCTTTTAGTCTTATTTATTTTTACGAAAAATTTGGGGTAAAACTTATGTCTTATATCTATAATTTTTTGAGCATATTCTCCCGGAATACCAAAATCGGCGTCGTGATCCCAGGGCAGCAGGTCGCCGTCGCGAATAATGCCAAGTAAAGTGCCTTCATCCAACCAATAAGGAATATTGTTCTTTTCCAGAATATCGATAACATTGAGAATCATCTTTTTCATACGCTTGCGATATTTTCCCTTAAGTTGAATTATTTTTTTTGTAGGCTTGCGGATTCTCTTTTTTGCAGCTACGTTTTTGATTATTTCTTCATCTACAATAGCATTATCATGAATTCCGCCAATCCAATATCTTTGAGGATTTTTCCAGTCTCCGTATCTTAATGTTAAATAATTTTCAACATCAGCCGGAACAGGATAACTATTTCCCTGAACTGTAATATTATCCAGCGTATCAAAGAAGTGCGAGTCAACCCATTTACAACTTCGTTTATCGACCCAGTGATATTTATCCTCTTTCTTAAATTTAAATGATACATTAATGATGACGTCGGCGTTCTTGATTTTTTCAAAGTACTTCAGGATTTTAATTCGGGTGACATCTCCATCGATCCAAATTCTTCCGGAACGATCTAATGTCTCTTTAAATCGATATTTTGGGAAAAGCTTCTTTTGCAAAGCCATAAATTTATTATAAAATTCTCCGGGAATTGCAATATCGATCCTGTTATGCCACGCAATGCTTTTGTTATCGCGAACAATTCCCAGCAGTGTGCCGGAATCCAGCCAAAAGGGGATGCTGTTTTTTTTCAGAATCCGCATTGTATCTTTGAAAATTTTCTTTTCTAATAAATCTTTTTTCATAGTTGTACCATTTGACATTTTTTGCAGTTGATGTTTCTCGTTATCATGCCTGTAAATATAAAATGTCATTTTAAATATACAAGGTAAACAAATCCGTAAGGAAACCTTGCGAAGGTTTATTCATTATGACACAGACGCTTATCTTGTTCTGGTTGCAGGGCTCTTGCTCTGCAACCGATACAGTTAGCCCGTCCCGGAGCGAAGCCCCGGAGCGAGAATGAAAAGATTTTTTCATTTATTTACATCGAGCTCACAAATTACACTTTATTTTCACCAAGCAGACTATTCAGGTTATCACGATTGAGCAGCTGAAGATCAGCGCCGGACTCTAAGAATGGTTCAACATCTTTGATGACCGTATCCCAATTGGTTCCGGATATGCCTTTTAGGATAATAGCACGCCAATTTAGATCCGTAACCTGTTCTCCCTGATAGTTGGTCTGTTTTAG
>JAUXIJ010000161.1 GCA_030621085.1 Candidatus Cloacimonadota bacterium
GCACCGAAGCTTCGGTGCGGGGTGTTTCATTTCTGATTAAAATAATTTTGTAAATTGTTTTTAATGACCGCAGATATTACCGCCGGATATCAGCGTTCCGTTCAGCCAATTTTTAACAATCGTTTTCGGGTCTCCGGAAGATGCTCCGCTAATCACTTCGATACCGTAGGAAGTAAATAATTGCTTTGCATGCATCCCCATTCCACCTGTAATAATAACATTGGCTTTTTCTTCGGATAACCATTTGGGGAAAACACCGGGTTCATGCGACGGTGGTGTTTTATCTTCTACTTTTATAATGTTTTTTTCTTTATCCGTATGAAAAAGATGGAAGGTTTCACAATGACCAAAATGCTATGAAAAACTGCCTTGTGCGATTGGAACTGCAATAATCATACTTTTACCCGTTGTGTGAAACAGATTAGGAAATGGTAATCGCATGCCATTGTAATCCCCCCTCAAAAAGACAGGTATTAAAAGTAGAATTTTCTAACTAACTTAAACGAAGGAGAATTCTATGAAGAAGTCAAAATTTTCAGACAGTCAGATCATTTCGATCTTGAAACAAGGTGAAAACGGGGTAAGTGTTCCCGATCTTTGCAGGGAACATGGAATAAGTAATGCAACCTTCTACAATTGGCGTTCAAAATACGGTGGAATGGATGTATCATTGATGAAGGAAATGAAAGCGCTCAAACTGGAAAACAGCCGATTAAAAAAGATGTATGCAGAAGAACGTTTAAAAGCTGAAATTATGCAGGAGATTGTCGAAAAAAAGTTATAAAGCCGGTTCATCGCAAAGAACTGGCAAAAGAAATCGTGGAGTCAAATTCAATTTCAATAAAAAAGGTCTGTGAAATGATGCATATCAGTGAATCGTGTTATCGTTATTCTAATAAGAACAGCAATGAAAATGAAATGATCGCCAATTGGCTGATAAACTTAATAAATGATCCATTCAAGCGCAGATGGGGCTTTGGTCTTTGTTTTGACTATTTACGGAATGTAAAGGGCTTTAAATGGAATCATAAACGCGTATATCGTATATATTGCGAACTAGAATTAAATTTACGGATAAAACCCAAGAGAAGGATCAAAAGAGATAAGCCGGAGGCATTATCAGTACCCTCTGCAATAAATAAGATGTGGTCGATGGATTTTATGAGTGATTCACTGCGAGATGGAAGAACTATACGTACGTTTAACGTTATTGATGACTATAATCGGGAAGGTTTAGCTATTGATGTTGATTTTTCCTTACCTACAGAACGAGTCATCAGATCCTTAGACCAGCTTATCGAATGGCGGGGAAAACCCATCTCATTGAGATGTGATAACGGTCCTGAATATATCAGTAAGAAACTAAAAAAATGGACAGAGGATAATGACATTAAGTTGCATTTTATTCAACCTGGTAAACCGACCCAAAATGCCTATATAGAAAGATTTAACAGAACTGCCCGTCATGAATGGTTGAATTTATATCTGTTTGATACAATACAACATGCTCAGGACCTTGCAACAAAATGGTTGTGGACATACAATAATGAACGACCACATAAAGCTAATGGGGGCTTCCCACCAAGAATGGCACTGGGGGCGGCTTGAAATCTACTTTTGTTTCCTGTTAAAAATGGGAGGATTACACAATAATATACGCAAGAATTGATTTCAAATTATTAAATCTTGCTTTAAACTCATCCTGTATAGTACCAAATATTCGTTCTGAGCCTTCTTTAATCAAATAATGTTTGTCAGAATCCCACCATATTGTTAATTTTCCAACAAGAATATTGATATCCTCCTCAGTCCATTTATAATCAATATTATTATTTGTTGTTCCTATT
>JAUXIJ010000095.1 GCA_030621085.1 Candidatus Cloacimonadota bacterium
GGGTTGGGCGCGCTCATCAAGTGATTTGATGAAGAAATTCACCCGTCAGGAAGCCGACAGCACCTTGTCTGATTTAGCAGAAAAAGGTAAAATTAGAAGAGTATATAGAGGCATATACGACTATCCGAAATATAGTGATTTTTTGCAACAAGAACTAAGCCCGGATATTGACCAGGTAGCCAGAGCAATTGCCAGAAAATTTAATTGGCGAATAGAGATCTCCGGAGATAGTGCTCTTAATATGTTGGGGCTATCTACTCAGATAGAAGGGAAGCATGTCTATTTAAGCGATGGGCCAAAAAGAAGTTATGACATACTTGGCACAACTTTACAGTTCAAAAGATCAATCTTAAAAAACATAGGATTTAAGCATAAAGAGAGTTCGCTTATTGTTCAGGCATTAAAAGCTCTGGGCAAAGAACGTATAACAACCGATGTAATAAGTAAGATAAGAAAACACATTAACCCAGGTATGTATAATAAAATAATGAAAGACACGCAATCTTCAACAGTATGGATTTATGAAACTATTAAACAGATTTGCCGGGAGAACTGATGGACATCATAGCAAGCCTATCAGATAAAGAGAGAATAGAACTTTTTAGAGAAACTGCAAGTAAAATGCATACAACCAATGCCATTGTGGAAAAGGATTTTTGGGTTGTATGGACACTTGATAAAATTTTTTTGGATGAAAGACTTAGCAGTATCTTGATGTTTAAAGGTGGAACAAGTCTTTCCAAAGTATTTGGCCTAATAGAAAGATTTTCAGAAGATATAGACCTAATACTTGATTGGCATTTGTTGACAGTTGAAGATCCTTTTGAAGAGCGTTCTAAAAGTCAACAAAATAAATTCAATGTTCAACTAAATGAAAAAGCAAAATTGTATATAAAAGATGAGTTATTGCCTATAGTGTCTGATATTCTCCGACCACACTGCAAATGTAAAATAGATGAAGAAGATGGTTTTTCTATCAATATAGAGTATCCTGCTATTTTCAAAGATTCAGCATTATTACCACATATACTTTTGGAGATTGGTCCTTTAGCATTATGGTTGCCATCAGGAAACTATGAGATAAGTCCATTTGCGGCCCAAGAATTCCCTCAAAAATTTAAGAAGCCAACCTGTAGAGTCAATGCAATACTTGCAAAAAGAACCTTTTGGGAAAAAGCGACAATCTTACACCAAGAAGCGAATAGAGCGGAAAATAAGAGAATACCCCTGCGCCATTCGAGACATTATTACGATTTAGCAATGATGGCAGGATCAAGTGTAAAAGATGAAGCCTTAGCCGATTTAGAACTATTAACCGATGTTGTTGAATTTAAACAAAGATTTTACACCAGTGCTTGGGCAAAGTATGGAGATGCAAAAGTCGGAACACTCAAACTACTGCCTCCGGAATTCAGGTATAAAGAACTAAAAGAAGATTATAAATCTATGCAGAATATGATTTTTGGTGAAAGTATCGATTTTGATAAGATCATTGCAATATTACAAGAGTTGGAATATGAAATTAATCTGAAGTAAGATAACTGAGAAATGAAGAAAATCACTGAATCCAAAATTGAAGAATTTGCAATCGAGCTTTTGAAAGATCAAGGTTTCGATTACCTTTTCGGTCCTGATATTTCCCCGGATGGTTCACATCTTGAGAGAACTTCCTATTCAGATGTTATTCTATTTGATAGGTTTACGCATGCTATAAATACACTCAATCCTTCCATTCCTGCAGATGCCAAAACACAAGCTCTACGAGAGCTTAATAATATTCATTCACCTGATATCATTTACAACAATGAAAAGTTCCATAACTTCCTGGTAAATGGTATCGATGTAGAATATCAGAAAGACGGCATTATGCGTGGTGATAAAGTCTGGTTAATAGATTTTAAAAATCCATTAAATAATGAATTCCTGGTAGTTAATCAGTTCACAGTCATCGAAAACAATATAAATAAACGCCCTGATATAATCCTTTTTGTAAACGGCTTGCCGCTGGTTGTTATCGAGCTTAAAAATCCTGCCGATGAAAAAGCAACCATCAAAACAGCATTCAAACAGATAGAAACCTACAAAGCAATGATCCCCGGTCTTTTCACCTTCAATGCTTTCAATATTATTTCCGATGGGTTAGAAGCTCGTGCCGGTTCTCTTTCTGCTGGTTATCAAAGATTCTCTCCCTGGAAAAGCAGTGAGGGTACTAAAGAAGCTTCACCAATTATAAACCAGATGGAAGTCTTAATTGCAGGCTTATTAAATAAACAGACCCTGCTTGATATAATCAGGCATTTCACTGTTTTCGAAAAAACCAGAGATGTAGATATCAAAACCGGTCAGATCACAATTACTCCCATCAAGAAGGTTGCAGCCTATCATCAATATTACGCCATTAATAAAGCAGTTGATTCCACACTTATTGCAACTGGTAAGCAAGGTTCCCAAAAAGGTGGAGTTATCTGGCACACCCAGGGTAGCGGTAAATCTCTTTCCATGGTCTTTTATGCAGGAAAGCTCGTTCTTGCTCTTAATAATCCAACAATTGTTGTTATCACAGATCGCAATGACCTCGATGAACAGCTTTTTGATACTTTTTCAAATTGCAAACAGCTTTTAAGACAGGTTCCTGTTAAAGCTTCAAACAGATTAGACCTTCGTAAGAAATTGAAGCGTTCTTCCGGTGGTGTTGTTTTTACAACTATTCAAAAATTCTCTCCGGAAAATCGTGAAGCAATCTATCCTCTTTTATCAGATCGTAAAAACATTGTTGTAATAGCCGATGAAGCACACCGCAGTCAGTATGGTTTCCGTGCAAAGGAGATCGATGTAAAAGATGAAAATGGTAATATCATTGGAAAGCAAACAGCTTATGGTTTCGCTAAATATGTCCGTGATGCACTTCCAAATGCCACTTTTATCGGTTTTTCCGGCACACCTATAGAACTTACTGATCGCAACACTTCGGCAGTATTCGGTAATTATATCGATATTTACGATATTCACCAGGCAGAAGAAGATGATTTCACAGTTAAAATATATTATGAAAGCAGATTAGCAACAGTAGATTTACCGGAAGAAGGTCGTGAGCTTATCAAAGATTTAGACAGGGAACTCGAAGCAGAAGATCTAACCCTCACTCAGCAGGCAAAAGCCAAATGGACAAAACTGGAAGCTATTGTTGGTTCCGATGCTCGAATTCGCAATGTTGTCTCAGATATGCTCGCTCATTTCCAGGAACGGCAAAAAGTTTTTTCTGGGAAAGCTATGTTTGTTACAGCCAGCAGACGCATTGCAAATAAAATATTCGAAGAAATAATTCGTCTTCATCCATCCTGGCATGTTCCGGATTTAAAGAAAGGAAAAATCAAAGTTGTAATGACTGCTGCGTCTTCCGAAGGTCCCAAGATCGCACGTCACCACATGTCCAAAGATCAACGCCGTCAAATTGCAAACCGTTTCAAAGACCCGGATGATGAATTAAAAATCGTTATTGTCTGTGATATGTGGCTCACCGGTTTCGATGTTCCCTGCCTGCACACCATGTATATAGACAAACCCATGAAAGGACATACATTAATGCAAGCCATAGCTCGTGTTAACAGAGTCTATCTCGATAAACCCGGTGGTCTTATAGTAGACTATATCGGCTTCGCTTCCGATCTTAAAAAAGCAATGGCAATTTACGCTCAAAGTGGGGGAAAGGGTTCTCCTGTTAATATGCAGCAGCAGGCTGTCGATCTCATGTTGGAAAAGTTGGAAGTCGTTCAGCAATTCTATCAAGGTTTCGATTATAAGAGATACTTCAATTCCAATATTTCCAAAAAACTATCTATCATTTTGCAGGCAGAAGAACATATCCTTTCTTTAGATGATGGTAAATCACGCTACATCAATGAAACTACCATCCTCTCAAAAGTTTTTGCATTAGCAATTCCACATCCTTCAGCTCTAGCTATCAAAGAAGAAGTTTCTTTCTTCCAGGCAGTAAAAGCTCGTCTCGTTAAGTTTGAATATACAGGTAAATTTAGAACAAGCGAAGAAATCGAAACTGCCATCCGTCAGGTTATTGACCAGGCTATTGTTTCAAATAAAGTTATCGATATTTTCCAGGCTGCAGGTTTGGAAAAGCCAGAACTTTCCATTTTATCAGATGAATTTCTGGAAGAAGTTCGCGGTATGAAGCGTAAGAATCTTGCCTTCGAACTCCTCAAAAAACTTCTCAATGAAGAAATCCATTCACGTCTAAAAAAGAATGTGATCCAAAGCAAGAAGCTCATGGAAATGTTAGATCAGGCTATTCGGAAATATAAAAATAATCTTCTATCTGCTGCAGAGGTTATCGATGAATTGATTAAGCTTGCCAAACAGATCAAAAAGGAAGATGCCAGAGGAGAGGATTTGGGTCTGTCTTTCGAAGAATTAGCCTTTTACGATGCTCTGGCTAATAATGAAAGTGCCAAAGAACTCATGGGTGATGAGAAATTAAAAGAGCTTGCTATTGTTCTTGTAGATCGCATCCGTAAAAATGCTTCTATTGATTGGAATTTGAAAGAAAATGTCAGAGCAAAATTGAAAGTTATGGTCAAACGTTTACTTCGCAAATATGGTTATCCACCCGATAAACAAGCCATCGCCACAGAAACGGTTCTACAACAAGCAAATCTTTTTACAGAAGAGTGGCTACAGGTAGCAAATTAATTTAAAGGAGGTTTTATGGATCCCAATAGTCCTTCCGGTATATACAGATGTAATAAATGTGGTAATGAAGAAACTCATATTGAAGGTAAAAATTTTGCTCCTTGCTCAAGATGTGGTAAAAATTCATGGAGAATAGTTAGAAAAACTCATTAATTTCCGACCGTTTGCTCACATCAAGATGAAGTCCCAAGTATCATATAATAAAATATTATAAGGTGGTTTCGTTAAACGGTATTCCTGTGAATGTAAACAGGTATTCTAAGTTTGCCAGGTAAAGTTCACAGCATTACCTCGAAGAAAGGTTAGAATAATCCCGCGATAACCGTTAAAAAGCTTTTTTAATCCGGCAAATAAATGCCCTTCCAGAACTCGCTCAAATTCTTTTGGTTGGGCTGCCGGGTTTTCAATTTCTTATTCTCTATCTGCTTTTTAACGCTTACGCCGGCTTGCCTGGGCTACGCCCGGGCTTGTCTAAGGTTGTCTTTCTTCCAGCTTCGCTGTTTCACTCCATTGAAAGATTAGGAAAGTACTCAACCCCTCATAATATGGCAGAAGAAACAACTCTTATAAAAATGTTAATAGATGACGAATAGATCACTGATTGGTTTAAATTTCTGGTGTAAAATCTCTCTTTATTGAGTTGATATATCCAATATATTTTTAATCGAAGTTTTAATATTTGATTCAAGATCCTTTAATAAAGTAGCTTTTCGTTTTTCAAATTCTTTTTTCATTACATTATATTCATTTTTTAATCTTTTAAATTCTTTTTTTATTAGAAAAGGATTTAACGAACTGTCAATTACTTCAAAGTGTTTGTAATATTCAGTCACGTCATATTGTTGATACATATTATACTTGGTTACTGTAATAGGTAGTTCACCTTTATTTGAAACAAGTAATTTAACTATCTGACCATAATATTCAATTTTGATTTCTTTTTCAAATGCTATTACAACCACCTTTTGGTAAAAGTTATCTACAATTAACGCTTCATAATAACCTTGCCCAGTTAAATAATCAATATCAAATTTTTTTTCGATTATAAAATTTCTATATTTTATATCCATATCTTTTATTTGTGCTAAGTTATTTTCAGTATTCCTTATATTACCTTTAACAACTTCAGAACTTGCAGTTACTTTACTTATATAACTTATATAATCTGAATATTCATTAATTATATTCTCAAATATATTGATAATTGTACCAGAGTTTTCACCATAAATTTCATTGATTCTACTCATATTTTTGTTTAAATTTAAATCATTAATACTCATCACAATTAATTCAGGTTCACCTGACTTATATTCCTTTAATAAATCTAATGTCTTAGATAACTTAACCTTGAATTTACTTACGTTAAATTTTTCTATTAAAACCTGATTCTCTTTTTTTAAATGATTTCCATTAACAAGTAATATTGTAATAGTAACTAACTGAATAATAAATATAATAAAGAGAATATAAACAATCTTTTTTTTCACTAATTGTACTATAGGTTTAAGTTTTGGGTGATTATATTCATTTGCTGCTTCTTCAATAAATTCCTGCATAATTACTTCAACATTAGAGAGAGCATTTTGATATGTTTTACCTTCAGCCATACAACCAGGTAATTCCGGAATTTCTGCAATATACATATTTTTGTCTTCATTCCAAGAAATAATAATTCTATAATTATTAGTAAATATCATAAATATCCTTTTGATAAAATTGTTTCAGGAAAGAATATAATCTTGGTACGGTCTTATGTTTTATCTTTCCATTTAGAACTAATCTAAAACTAGGTAAGAAGGTATTCCACAAGATGGGTTTGTTATATAGACAACTGCCAACTTCATTATTCTGCCAGATCTAAAGGGTTTAAGAAATATTTTCGTTCTTTCGGTTGTCCAGCTACATCTGCTTATAAGTTTACCGGTTATTAACGATATTCCCCAATTGTCTGGATTACTTTTATATTTTTCACTAAAGCTGTGGGTCCAAACTGTGTCCATAGTCGTTGTTCCATATTTTTTTTCTAACAACCTAATAAGTTCAACATACTCTGGCAATACATCATAAGGGTTGTCTTTATAAACAAAAAAGTATGCGCCATGATAAAGTTTATTTTGCACGAAAACAAACTCTATATCGCATTCCTTCCCATTCATATGTCCAACGTAACGCAACAGCCAATCGTTGTGCTGTTCCAGCGGATCCCCTTCAATAGCTATAATTTGTTTTTTCTTCATTCCCCACCTAGCACTTCTGAAATCTGGTTCTCGTGAAGCACATCCAACCAACACTATAACAATAAGCATTAAAATTAATTTCTTCATTTTTTCTCCCTGATTTCAGTCGCTTTTTTCAATTAATAAAAAAGGACGCAACTCTCATTACGCCCTGTGTAGAGGTATTCCCATACCCGCTTAGCAAGACATAAGAAAGCGCGTCCCTATAGGACGCAACCTTCCTATTCGTTCTGCTAAGCT
>JAUXIJ010000059.1 GCA_030621085.1 Candidatus Cloacimonadota bacterium
GTAAGTTCCCGTGGACGTAGTGTTAAACGATGTTCCGCTTCGATACGGTTGCGAGTCTTTTAATAGGGGCACGCCGCCGTTAATCAACATGGAGCGAAGCGGAATGTTGATTAATGTTCTGCGTGTGCGGCGGAATCAGAAGGATTCCGACGAGAACAAACAACCCAAACCATGAATCGGAACGATTCAGGCAAAGAACACCGACCAGCCTACCCGCTGACACGCTTGTTACGTACATCTTATATTTACTCCTCAAAAATAGTCATAATCTATCTTCTTAATTTTAAATTAAACGAATAAAAGGGTTGAACGTAGCCAACCCATAAAATTAAACTATGATTTAATTTCAGTTATCTTTTGTTTTGCTTGATTCAACATTGATTCAATTTTTTCTAATTTTGGCCAAATAGTACTACGCGAAGCATATTTTTCTAATTTCATAAACCATTGGATTTTTCCTTTAGTTGTGTAATAACCAATTCTAAATCCATCTTCAGTAATGAATTTATTTTCAATGTGATGCAATTTTCCTTCATCTTCGAAGCTTTGTTCCTTTAAAATTTTGAGTATAGATATGATTTCATCTAAGTCTTCTTCTTCAATGAACGCAGTTGCATTTCCATATTCACCCTTTTTTTCTATAACACAAGCATATAATACTTCACCTTCTGATTCAATTTTTCTTGCAGATACTTCTGTACTTGTGTAAATTCGTCCCACAGAATAATCATTAACTCTAACAATTTTTCCTGTTCTTGATAGAAACAGCTCTACTTTAGTTAACTGTTTTTCTTCAGCAACCAAACCACCAATTACCAACCCTAATAACATTAATACAAATACTAATTTTCTCATTTTCATCTCCCATTTCTTTTTTTTGAGACAAATCATAATCGTCTCTTATTATTTTCTAAAATTTCAATAAATCCCCAACATTCATTGCTTTTCTTTCTAATTAATTTCTTATCATCTAAATAATCCATTTTCCATGCCTTGTTAGAATCACAAACAAAACTGCTTTCTGGAATTATTTCTGTCAAAGTAAAAATTAAATGAAGCTGAAATTGCATGAAATTCTCGATTCACACTCTTTTCAATCGTTGCAAATCAAGTCTTTCACCGGCATCTTATGGTCTCTCTTTGCTAAAGAGAGATAAGCAGAGAGCTTTTGTATAATCAGAACCCTTTGCAGTTTCCCTTTGATCAAATGGAAAACGTAGAAAAGCAGTAAACAATGTGGACTCATGCTTAATCACATCAGAAATTATTCGCTTTCAACATATAAAATTGAATTACTTATTTCAATTTCATTAAAGTTCTCAATTAGTGAACCATTTTCATCAATCAACTGAATGTTACTTAATGTAATATCACTCTGACCTATATTTACTCCTTTAAGTGAGAAACTGAATAAAGTTCCACTACCGCTTATTAAATCTGGATCTTCTGTTTGAGTTAATCCAATACAGATATTCAAGCAGTCGGTTTCGATGATAGTTTCAATTAGTGGATTTACGTTCCAAAAATCACCAACAATAATCTGATTAGTTTGTAATTCTACTAATGTTGAATCAAAATGTATTTCTCCTGAAAATGCAAAAAGGTTATCCACGTTCTCAATTTTGACTTCAAAAATAGCTATTGATTCAACAACGATATGTTTTTCCGTTGGGGATATTATAATTTTGAGATTAGATTCAGGTTCTGTTCCATTATCTGAGCAAGACATAAATATTACTGTTAATACTATAAAAAAAAATATCTTCTTCATTATTTATCTCCTTATTTGATTAATAACATTTTTTTTGTATCAATTACTTTTCTATTATTCTCTAATTTGTAGAAATAGATACCACTGGATACTTTTTTGTTATTCTTATCTAAACCATTCCATATCATAGAATAACTACCTGAGTCTTGATTATCTTTCTGATAATTTTTAACGAGTTGTCCTTTGATATTATAAATTGATAATTTCACATTTCCTTTTTCTGCTATGGAATATTTAATTATCGTAGTAGGATTAAATGGATTTGGGAAATTATTATACAACTTATTTTCTGCAATAATTTCAATTAATGGTAAATCAAATTTCTCAGCAATATAATTCTTAATCCTTATTTCAATATTGCTATTACCAAGTGAATTATAGATTCCTACAAAAATATCCCTTTTCTCTAATAATTCCTCATCACTGAATGAGACACAATTACTAAATGTGTTATGAGATTTTCCCCAATTTAGACACAGTGCTAAAACATCGGTAATATTTACCTCTCCATCACCATTGCAATCAGCAAGTGGCGCATAAGGTTCAATCCAGTTATCAGGAATATCGTTTCCTATCCATTCAAAAGAAATTGAACTTCGTGGATCACCCTCTTCGTTCCAAAAAATAGCAATTGCATCTATATCATTCTCATCAACATAACCACTGTAATTTGTATCACCGGGCCAAATAATAAAGTCATTAGGAATAGTAATTAATGAAATAGTGTTTATCCATTTACCAGAATCTAATGACTGTATATTATTGGCTGGCATTCCACGATCCCAAGCTGTAACAGAAACATTATAATTCAAATCCCAAGGAGGGTTATTTATTACATTAAAATAATATCTTCTTGCTAATCTATCCTTGATATGATCGGGGTTTTCAATGCCATTATATACATAATTCCCACCTAAATGGTTTTCTAATGGTATCAATATGTCATCATGAAGTGCCAAATAAATATCATCTCTCATATCTGGATGTTTAAACCACAATGATTGGTCATGCCAATTCCAAGAATAAATGTCAGGTGGAATATTTTCTATTTGTTTGGTAGCATCATAAATTGGAAAACCATTGATTGTCTCACCAATTTGATAAGGTACTAATTCATACATTTCATCATAATGATAATATTGTTGGTCTTCTGTGACAGCGATCTGTTGATTTGGTAAACCTGTATCAATACCTAAATCTCCGCCAAAATCAACAAAATATCCTGTTCCATAATTAACCATATAATCCTGCATATCTTGAGCAGTATCAATTTTATCATATTTGTTATAAAGTATCCATTGATCGTTTGCACTGCTTCCTGATTTACCCCAGAGAGAATATCCTTGAAAATCATGACGAAGACGGTAGCCTGTCCAAGGATTAACAAGTGCATTAATATTATCAATTCCCCAATTATTGGGCCAATATTCTTCCGGCATACCTGTAGTGTCTGCACCTATGGCATAGCTATCAATATCTGGAATATAAACCTGCCAACCCATGAAAGCCTGGTGTACCTGAGATGTATCGTAATTATCAATTTCGGAACGATTTTCCCAGTATAAATATATATCGTTTTGGTTTTCATCTAATTCAGCAAAAAGTTTGGGCGCTTTGGGAGGTACAGGACCTGCGAAATGATTGATAGTATCAGGCAAACAGCTTCCTGCTAGAGATTGTGAATTTCCATAAATTGTTTTCACCCAAAGTGCCTGATTTTGAAAGGCTAAATATTCTTCATCTGCAAAAAGAGCAATCACAATTTTCATAGTTTGAAAAGGACCAATGTTCCATGATGAACTTGTGGGATTTGTCATTCCCTGCATATCTCCACAAAAAGCGTATAAATAACTAGTATCACAAGGATAGTTTACCTGCGTTCCAGGAAACTCTCGTAATGAAATGAATCTATTATCATCAGGATTTCGACCAGTGAGTAACCAGTATTTTTCGTTAGAAGTAATGCTAATTGGATTAAGTTCTAACGGATTTGAATCATCGGGACCATCACCAAGATCCCATGTCCAGCAATTAAACACAAATTCGTCTGGATCAGGTGAACAAAGCATAGTTCCAGTATATCCTGTAGATAAGCCATTATCAAAATCTGCATCATAAGCATAAGCGAATTCATAACCTTCCCCAGAAACATAACTACTAACATCATCATATCTGCGGTCTACTTCATTCCAATATTGAGGTCCTATTTCCGGATCGACAAAAATACCTGCTGTACAATCATATAAGTCGTCTTGGTAATTCATATTTGTAATTGAAAATTCTAAAAATATTATATTGGAAAGATAATTATAACTCCACTGATGACTCATTTGACGAACACGAATATTATGAGGGACATGTGTATTTGAACCAGCGTATGAGCCATAATCTCTATCCGGATCAGGATTCCCATCCGGGAAAGGACTATAGTCGTAATAATATGATATAAAATCCTGTTCGGAAACAGGATAGCCATCCTCATCATAGAGACCATCACCATCATCATCTTTCGGATGCGTATAATTATATAATTCATTATAATCTTCAGCTAAATCCACATATTCAAAAGGAAACCAGATGTCATAATTATCGGTTATGATATCTGTTCCGTAAGGTCCTTGTGAATTATGAAGCCATTCACCGCCATAAACAGAGAATACCATAGGTAATTCTGAGCTATTTCTAAAAGGAAAAGCATAACCAATAGGATCTTCATCTATAAAGTCATCACCATCATCATCAAACCCTCTCTTCTGTTCAATAATCGAGATTTCAACAACAATATCCGATGAGTTATACATTTGATACTGTCCTCCAAGAACATCTTCTTCCAATGGATTATATGCTGGAAGAAATTCCCATAAATCATGATCCCCATCATATCCAACAGTAGTTAGTGTATCGACAACTAATTGCAAATCAGGAGTCCAGCCCGGTTCATTTTCAGCAACAATATCGTCTTCATCTAATGGTGGCCAATGAAGCCAGTATAATTTTTGTCCAAACACATTTCGTCTAACTTTTTTCGCTCCAAACCATAATGAGCCAATCCTCAACCAGTCAATCCCACTATTTGCAGGATATTCTAATGATGGCCATTCAGTAGCATTTGAGCCCCATGTTCCATAATTACTTACTCGAAGATTTATCATGCCAACATCATGAACTTTAGATTGGTTGAGTTCTCTTATCATATCTTCTGTTTTGGACTCTAAACTTAAACATATTAATATGATTAACATTATAATAAAAACAAATAACTTAATTTTCATTTTTACTCCTTGTTTTACAGATTCCTTAATCTAACCATAAATGGTTGCTAACAAGTGTATCTACACCTTTAAAAGCTACACATTACAAAGCTATAATTACACTATTAACCCCGCAACAATTCAAGTTATCTGCCCGTTTAGTTTCACTTCCAAGTTTTACGTTACCGAGGATGGGAAAAGTTTGATATATGTCAAAGTAAAAAATAATTCTTCAGGCAATTTGTGGATTAGCACCCACCCTACAACCTGCTGAAAACCCACGAATTAATTCGTGGGTTTAAATGAACAGTGGTATCATCAGCGGTTTCAAGCATTTACTATAGTGTCAGCTTAAGCTGAAAATCTTCAGATTCTTCGAGGGAAAGATTGAAGGTTATACTCAGACGAAGATTTTTCTTACTTTCTGCGGCATCTCATGTTCTCCTTTTGTTAAAAGGAGACAGTAGAGGATTCCAGAAGCTGTTGGTTCAAGAGAAATCCTCGATTCACACTCTTTTCAATCGCTGCAAATCAAGTCTTTCTGCGGCATCTTATGGTCTCTCTTTGCTAAAGAGAGACAAGCAGAGAGTTCTTGTATAATCTGAACCCTTTGCAGTTTCCCTTTAATCAAAGGGAAAACGTAGAAAAGCAAGAAGATATGTATTACTTTCTGCGGCATCTCATGTTCTCCTTTTGTTAAAAGGAGACAGCAGAGGATTCTACAAATAAAAATGGTTGCCAATTTCTCTGCGCAGAAAAAATATCATCATAGAAAAAGGCGGTAAAATGAAAGTGATCTATTACATATTGTTGGCTATTTTACTTTTCGGTTGTGCGATCAATACAAATAAAAGCATTAATGAAAAAAATGTTTATGATTCCCTAGTTAATTTTCTTGAAACCACAAAAAAAGATTCGTTAAAATATGAATATTGTAAAAATGAGATCATCACCCGTTTCCCTTCATCGGAAAAAACTTACGAATTGGCAAATGAAGAGTTCTATGATAAAGTCTATCCCATCTGGCGAAATGATTCATCGAAGGTTGAAGTTATCAGCAAGCTCATCCGGAAATATCCGCAAACTTCCTGGCGAAGAACTATGTACCAATATCTCACGTATTCTTTGGATAATCTTGGCAGGATAGAAGAACTAAAAGAAATTCTACAGGAATTCAGGGAAGCTTTCCCGCAGGATTATAAACCTTTTTCGCAATCTGCCCGGTATATGAATAGGAACGACATCGAACCAAAGCAGGCTCTGGAATTTGCCCGGCAAGCTCATACAATGTCTTTTAATTATCCCAAACTGGACTATTTTCCACCTATGGAATGGAAACTGGAAGAACGATCTGCACCAGTTAAAACTGCCGCATTGTTGGCAGATATTCTGATTAAACAGGATAATTACGAAGAAGCGGAAAAGATCTTAACGGCAGTGATAAAAAACAATAAATTGGGTATCGATGATGAAACAACATTGGGGGCTTGTTATTATTTCCTGGCGAAAGCTTATGAAGGTATGAACAGGAAAAAAGAAGCTGTGCAGACTGCTGTGCAATCTCTTATCGCTGGAGATTCGAGGAATTATTATACTCCGTTGGCAGATTCTCTATTGCGGAAAATAATCGGCTATAAAGACCTGAGCGAAGATGAGTATATCGATTTTGTGCGGACACAGGCAGGTTATAAAGATGTGATCTTTTCTGATGTAACAGAAGAATATGGACTGGAAAATGTTGGTGCCGGACGCATTGCCTGGGGAGATTATGATAATGATGGTTTTGTGGATATGCTTTTGAATGGCAGCCGGCTTTTCAAGAATGAAAAAGGTAAAAGATTTATAGATGTTACACAGGAAGCTTTCACCGATACGATACGGGGTAATGGTGGTTTGTGGGGAGATTTCGATAACGATGGTGACCTGGATATTGTAACCAAAGATCCGGAATCTATCTGGCTGAATAAGAATGGGATTTTTACTCGAGTTAGCGGGAATAATGCAATTGAGAATAACGAAGTTACCACCGAAGGCATCGGCATAGGTGATGTAAATAACGATGGATTTCTGGATATTTATTTTGCTAATTATGAGGTCTGGAAGCAAACGCATTCTGAACCTGAAGAGGATAGTTTTTTCAAAGGTATCGGAGATGGAAAATTCTATGATATTACCGATAGAGCGGACTTGCTACCGAAAGATGGGAAAAAGCGTGCTGGACGCGGTGTGAATATGGGGGATTTTGATAACGATGGAGACCTGGATATTTTTGTTTCCAACTACCGCTTGCAGGATAATTTTCTGTGGGTGAATGACGGAACGGGGCATTTTGAGAACCGGGCTCTTGAGCTGTGTGTAGCTGGTGACGAAGTCGAGGGCTGGTGGGGTCACACCATCGGCAGTGAATGGATAGATGTGGATAACGATGGTGATTTTGATCTCATCACCTGTAACCTGGCTCATCCAAGATACATCGATTTTTCAAATAAAACCAGATTATATATTAATGAGAATGGAAAATTCGTAGATCGCAGAAAAGAAGCAGGGATCAAATTTGAAGAAACTCATTCCGAACCCTGCTGGGCAGATTTTAACAATGATGGTTTTCTCGATCTATATATAAATTGTGTGTACGAAGGAAGACGTTCCTTTCTTTACATGAATAATGGAGATAACACCTTCCGAGAAGTTTCATTCCTGGCAGGAGTACGGCATTTTAATGGTTGGGGAGCTGCCTGTGCTGATTTCGATAATGATGGTGATATGGACTTTCTGGCAGCCGGTGGCAAGATACAACTTTTCCGAAATGATACTCCTAAGTTGAAAAAATGGTTGGAAGTGAAAATCATTGGCAAAGATCACTCCGATGGAATTGGAACACATCTTACTTTATCTAATGAGAATGTTTCGTTAATCCGTGAAATTCAAGGTGGAAAAGGAACTACAAATCAGCATTCATTGATTCAGCATTTCGGTTTGGGAGAATATGAACTTCCATTTGAACTTAAGATTAGATTTCCGGATGGGGAAGAGAGAAAGTTAGAAATAAAAGAAATTAATAATAGAATCAGAATTATAGAATGATCATTTTATTCTCTTATTAGAAGATGAGAATTTTTGAGTATTTAGTAAATTTCCATTATTATTATATTCATATTTATAAATTGCTACACCGAATTTATCTCCCATTAAACGGTCATTCTCATCATAATATGCCGTCTGAATATGATTGTCAGATTCGTCATAATCAAAACAAGCTTTAGCAAATCGTGGTTTTCCACATACTACAAGATCTCCATTTTCATCGAAATGGACAGTTTCCACCAGATTACCACGTATATCATATAAGTTACGTGTTAGAATACTTTCATCGTAGAATTCCCGTAATTCTTTACAAGGAAGATAGAAACTGATCTCAGAGATTGAATTATTCGGGTGATATTTCATACGGGTCATCTGGTAAGTAGCAGTATCGCCTACAATCAGGTTGTATGCTTTAAAGGATTTCTGTTCAATTACATTCCCGGAATCGTCATATTTATAGCGTTCCAGGGCAATTCCATTCAGATCTTTCATATTGCCAAAAGCATCAAATTTACAGAATTCCACCATATTGCTATTTTCATCATAATTCCATTTATAAAAGGCGATTCCATTTTTCTTATCGTTTGCCAGTTCGCCAAATTTCAAATGTTCTACAAGTTCCAGATTTCCTTTCCTGCTATACATAAATCGCCAGCAGCTTTCAAATTGATCTATTGATTTGGAATTTAATGGAGTCTGTCCTGAAATTGTAAAAAGACCATCCAATTGTATGGTTTGGTAATATTCTTTCCTGGCAAAATCGTTATTTTTATAAGTACATGTTAATAAAATGATCAGACAGAATAATAATGTTATTTTTGCAGTTTTCATCAAGAAGAAAAGGGTGGCTAAAGCCACCCTCTATAAAAATTAAAATGAGTCTAAAATAGTTGTAGCGTTTGCACCCTTAGCTTCCAGGATACTTGTCCAGATCACATTGCCTTGATCGACTATCTGGTATTTAACAACACCGCCGGGAACTTTATTCGAAAGCCACCATTCCACATTTCCCTGTCCATACACAGCCAGGAATTTTACATGATCGCAATTGAAAGTACCGGCTTTGGTTTCAAGATTTTCCTGCCCGATAGTGGCACCCTCGATACTTTCCTGTGTAACATCTCTGGGTGGATAATAGATCTGTTCACCTGAGACTGGAATTTCTCCTTCGTTGCCGTCGGTATCTTTGGCACGTAAACGAAGCAGATTACCACCAGATGAGATAAGTGATTCGTAGATCCAGGTATCTTCACCATCGATCCAGGAAACCCGCCACCAATGGTTGCCTTTTTCATCTGTTTTCAAGTATGCACGTTCGATCTCTACTATGTTGCCACCACCTGTGTCGATCTCAAATTTGGTCCATTCACCCGGTTCATAACCAACTTGCCCTAACCACAAACCCCCGATAGTAAAGCTGTAAGTAAAAGCAATCTGTGCCTGCATCGCCATAAAGTTGCCCCAGTTTGCAGATCGTGGTGGTGGTAGTTTTTCCTTGGGAGCCATTTTTCTATAAGCTTCCTGCTCTGCATGTTCTCCGGCTGCTCTTCCAATTCCCCGACCGATACCCCTGGAAATAGGATCGGAAAAACCGATACATCCGGTGGAGATAATGATAATAATCGAAATTAAACCACAAAAAATTAACTTACTTGTCTTCATTGACCTTCCTCCTTAATATGTTTCAAAATACTCAACGAATAAAAAGATGGAATCCTTATTTGTCAATTATTTTTGGATTGTGTTAATCTTAAGATGTAGTTTTTCCTTTTCTTTAATAACTTCCGAAATGGTGTATAATGAACCGGAAATGACAATAATATCTTTTTTGCCAGCTTCCGAGATAGCCTTTTTTGCAGCATCCACAACGTCCATTACAGTTTCAAAATTCTTGTGGATTTGCTTTACGATATCTACCTGGTCTTCAATTTCTGCTGCCCGTGTAGATTTGTTTTTGGAAATGAAAATTTTATAACTCACACTGCATACATCTCTGATTATCTGTTCCAGATTTTTGTCACGCAGAATAGCCAAAACAAAAAAAATCTTTTTATCAGGAAAAAGAATTTTTAAGTTGTTTATTAAAACGCTCATTCCTTCTTCATTGTGGGCTCCATCGATGATCACGGTGGGGTTTCTGAATATTATCTGCATGCGTCCTGGCCAGTTTATATTAATAAGAGCTTTTCGTATTTTTGTTTCATCAAAAGGTTTCCCCATTCTTTGCAGGAAAAGAGAGAAAGCTTTTATAGCGACGGCAGCGTTATAGGGCTGATGTTTGCCGAGGAGATTGATCGTAAGACCGGGTAATTCGGTTTGCTGGTCATGATAATTGAAAGTGCTTCCATTTTCATCGATGTGGATATCGGATATATCGAAGTCTTTTCCAAATTCATAAACCGGAGCATTTTTTTCCCCAGCTATTTTTTTTATGATTTCTACAGTAGTTCTATCCATTTTACCCAGCACTACAGGAGTGTTCTCTTTTATGATTCCTGCTTTTTCATAAGCTATTTTCTCGATTGTATCACCCAGACTTTTTGTATGATCTAAAGAGATAGTAGTAATTACAGAAACAGTAGCAGCAAAAGGATTTGTGCCGTCTAACCTGCCACCCAGCCCAACCTCGAAAATGGCGCACTCTACATTATTTACATGAAAGTAATTAAAAGCCATAGCGGTTGTGATCTCAAAGAAAGAAGCCTCATATTTTTCGAAAATCGGTTCCCATTTTTTATAAGAATCTATAAGTTTTTTTAAAGTAATATTCTTTCCGTTAATACGAATACGTTCACGGTAATCTACCAGATGAGGAGAGGTATTCAAACCCGTTATGAAATTGTAGTTCAGAGACATGACATCACACATGGCAGCAGTGGAACCTTTACCGTTTGTTCCTGCTATATGAATTCCCTTGAGTGCTAAGTTCGGGTAATTCATTTCCTTCAGGATGTTATGGATTCTGTCCAATCCTAATTTTATATTTCCTGAATGACGCTGATAGATATAGTCTAAAAATTCCTGGTATTTCACAAGGTTATTAAAAAAACCTTCAAGCGGACTTGAAGGTTTTATTTAAGGATTTGTTCTTATTCCAATATGCTTTCCGGAAGTTTGTGATCCGGAAATTTTTCTTCATGCGGGCATCTCACGATTATCTCGCTGGTATTGAAATCACCATGCATGAAATACTTATCGCCAACTCCATTTTCGGGGCATTCGAAAGTTTTCTTAAGATAGTTCATTCTCATCAGATCCTGGGCTGTACCGGTAAAATCTTCTTCCCTTTCTATCATGTATCTTTCAATAGCTTCATAGATAGTTTTCATGTTTCTAATGCATTCTTCGGCTTTCTGTTTTTTATTAACATTATAAGTTTGTGGTAAAATCAATATGAAAAGAAGAACTATAAGAGCTACTAAACTGATTATTTTATATGCATTGATTTTCTTCATTGTATCTCCTTATTTTTTTTGGATAAGACTTGTTTTTCAGTTTTTTCGTCAAGTTTTTTGTTTTGGATAAATTTGTAACTATTTCTACTTGACCAATTTATTAATTGGGATATTAAATGACTCAAAAGAATGGAGGGCAAAATGGCTAAAAAAGTTCTTGTTGCAACAGTAAAACCTTTTGCAAAGAAGGCGGTCAAAGATATTGAAAACATTTGTAAAGAAAGTGGATATGAATTCATTCTTATTGAGAAATATGCCGAGCAGAATGATCTGGTAGCTGCTGTAAAAGACGTAGATGCTTTGATCGTGAGAAGCGACAAAGTTACCCGTGAGGTCATTGAGAATGCAAATAACCTGAAGATTGTAGTTCGTGCCGGTGCAGGATACGACAATCTTGATTGTGAAGCAGCTACTGAAAAAGGTATAATTTGTATGAACACTCCAGGACAAAATTCCAATGCTGTTGCAGAGCTGGCTTTTGGAATGATGGTTTACATGGCGCGAGGTCAATTTAATGGTAAGCCGGGTACTGAACTAAAAGGAAAATCTCTTGGGATTCACGCTTATGGAAATGTTGGAGTTAATGTAGCCCGAATTGCTAAAGGCTTCGACATGAAAGTACTGGCATTTGATCCTTTTGTGGATAAAGAAAAAATGAAAGCTGATGGAATTATTCCTGTTGATTCAGTTGAAGAGCTGTATAATATTTGTGATTATGTTTCATTGCATCTTCCCTCAATTCCGGAAACACAAAAATACATTAACGATAAACTACTCAGCATTATGAAACCGGGTGCAACCATTATCAATACCGCACGTAAAGAAGTTGTATGTGAAGATAGCATCCTGAGGATTTTAGCTGAAAGAAGTGATCTGAAATATGCTTCCGATATAGCTCCCGAAAAGAAAGATGAAATGTTGGAAAAACTCGGTGATCGTGTTTATTTCACACCAAAAAAAATGGGCGCACAAACCTTGGAAGCAAACATTAATGCAGGAGTTGCAGCTATTAATCAAATAATTAATTATTTCGAGAAGGGCGATATCACTTTTCAAGTAAATAAATAAAATTCAAAACCCGCTATCCATGGGGTTTTTCTTTGACATAATATCATTACACCTATAGTTTTTTGTGTAAAGAACAGGTGTCATTATAAAAAAGATTTTCTTTATAGCATTCTATATTTGATTTCCTTATTTAATTTAATAATAGATAGTTAGATACAACAGAACATCATTATTTATGTTTTGGTCTAATAATTGCTGAAATTATTATAAATACAAAAAGTAAAGAATGTAAAAAGTTAAAGGAGAAATGGAGGAGATCATGAAAAATTTAAAACTGATTTTAGTGATCCTGATCGTACTGACAATTGTACAACTTTCGGCACAAAACAGGATCGATAGCAAGTACATTATTCGTACATTTATTGATGAAGATGGAAATTCGATCGATGAGATCATTGTCCCGGGCAGACCACCGGAATTTCATCGTGAACCAGCGGTAGAATTGCCTGATCCATCCACCAGTGATGCAATAAACATTCTTCCAAACATACCGGCTTTCGACTGGGTTTATGGTTGTTCAGCAACTTCCGCAGCTATGATGACAGGTCATTATGACAATACGATTTTCCCGCAAATGTACACAGGACCTACCAATGGTGGTGTAGTTCCCATGAATAATAGCACATGGGGGGCAGGGGAATGTCCGCTCAGTGCTACTCACATGGGATATGATGGTCTTAGTGTGAGAGGTCATGTTGATGATTATTGGATAGCCTATGGAAGTACCGCAAATGATCCTTATATAACAGGTGGTTGGACGGCTCATTCCAATGCTGACTGCACAGCCGATTATATGGGAACGAACCAATCTGCGCTTGGAAATACAGATGGAGCTACAACTTTTTACTTTAATGGATCTGGAGCCCCGCTTTATGATTATACCGGATGTGAACCTGGTCAGAAAGATGGATGTCATGGATTAAGACAATTTTTTGAATCAAGAGGTTATTCAATTCAGACCAATGGTAACTATTCCCAATACATTAACCCTTATAATTCAAATGGATTCACTTATGCTCAGTTCAAAGCAGAAATAGATGCAGGGCGTCCTGTTCTTATCCAGGTTGAAGGGCACACTATGCTGGGATATGGTTATAATGATACCGGTACAACGATTTATATTCACGACACCTGGGATCATAATAATCATACCATGACTTGGGGTGGTTCTTACAGTGGGATGGCTCACTATGGTGTTGGTGTTTTTCTGCTCGAAGATCCTTCAATAACTGTAACAGCTCCCAATGGTGGCGAAAGCTGGGATATGGGTTCTACTTATAGCATTACTTGGACAAGTCAATACGTGAGCAATGTTAATATAGATCTTTATAATTCAGGTTCTTATGTAATGACGATTGTTGGCAGTTATCCTGCCGGTTCAGGAACTTTTTCCTGGCCAATTCCTACAGGTTTAACTGCTGGAAGTACATACAGGATTAGAATAAGCGATTCGGATGCAGCTACCACTTATGATGAAAGTAATGCAGATTTTACGATAAATGCGGCAAGCACAATCAATCCGGTTATTGATGTTACACCAACATCATTCACTGCCACACTGGAAATGAACCAGACTGATTCGCAGCAAATGTTCATCTCCAATATTGGTGATCCGGGTTCTACACTTACTTATTCACTTTCACATGGATTTACCGATGGCATGGATAATATCACCGGATCCTATATCATTTGTATTCCAAATACTTTTACTGCAGGACAAACTACTACTTGGAATCTAACAGTTTACAATGCCAGCACCGATGTAGAATGGTTGACCGATATTTATGTAGATTTTCCAGCAGGTGTAACTGTAAATTCAGGTACAGATTTCACAGGTGGACACTCTGATCTTGTTTATGATGGAACAACCGGAAATGGTGCTTATCTTCATTGGTATGACAACAATGGTGGATATGGGAACATCTGGGGAGGTGAAACTGCATCAGCTTCTGTAAATGTAACTATTAACCCATCATTTGTTGGAGATGTCACTCTCTACTATCAAATCGTGGGTGATCAATGGGGAAGTGCACCTCATACTGTGAATGGATCTACTACATTAACACAGCAATTTACAGAAACATGGCTTTCCTATAACCCGAATTCCGGTTCATGCAACCAGGGAGAAACAGATATAATCGATATTGCATTTGATTCCTCAGGACTTACAGCCGGAACATATACAGCAGATATACTGATAACAAATAACGGCGGTGGACCTGTTATAATTCCCTGCACATTGAATGTGATCTACCCACCGGATATCGATGTTGATCCTGCTTCTTTTACAGAGAATCTGGACACAGGTGATACTTCTACTCAAATACTTACGATTTCAAATAATGGTGGAGAAAATCTTTTCGTTTCTCTCAGTATCGAAGAAACAACAGATGAACTTCCATTATATATAAAACCATCCAATGATGTAACCGCTGATGGAACAAGCCATAGATCGGGACCTGTTCAACCAAATGTTATCGGACCGGATGGTTATCTCAACGCCTTCCAGGAAATGATGAACCAGTTAGGTCAACGCTCTGTCTTCTTTGCAGATGATATGGAATCCGGAGTTAACGGCTGGATTACACAGCTATATACAGGAACCACCGATGACCTGTGGCATCAAACCAATATAAATTATAATAGTGAAACCACAAGTTGGTGGTGCGGCATTGAAGGGCAGAATGATTATTCTACAGGTAACAGGATAAATACAGCAGTAATATCACCTGCAATCGACCTGACTGGAGTAACTGAGAATACATATTTGTATTTTTATGAAAATTATGAAACTGAAGCAGGTTATGATAAATGCATGGTAGATATTTCAATAAATGGCGGAACTTCCTGGATTCCTTTACGGGGAAATTATAGCACAGCACCAAGTGGTTCGAGTGGAGGTTGGATATTAACAACTCTGGATCTTACATCTTATATAGGAAACGTCATTAATATCCGCTTCTATTTTGATACATTAGATTCTGTGGCAAATAATTACGCCGGCTGGTTTTTCGATGATATTATTATATCATCAGAAAGCTTTAGTCCTTCCATATCTTGGCTTTCTTTAAGCTCCAACGCCGCTTATATTCCAGCTTTTTCTGATCCAGCAACTTTCGACGTAAACTTTGATGCAACCTCATTGATCAGAGGAACGTATACTGCAAATATCATTATCGACAGCAATGATCCCGATGAACCTCAAATCATAGCACCGGTAACTCTGGAAATAAATAACAATACTCCAACAATAGTTCTTCCAGATGACTTTACATTTACCGAAGATGGTTCTCTGGTGGTTGATTTCGATCTTTATGTGAATGATATTGATGGAGATCCGTTAACTTTATCTTATGCTGGCAATACAAATGTAAATGTAAGTATTGCAGGATTGATAGTAACATTAACTGCAGCTCAGGATTGGTATGGTACCGAGATACTTACTTTTACTGTGAATGATGGGCAGACAGATGCTGCAGCTGCCGATGTGGTTAATGTGATAGTAACACCTGTGAATGACCCACCAATTCTAAATATAACAGGAACCTTTGAAGCAGATGAAGACCTGCCATCTGTAACTTACGATTTCAGTGGTTATTGCTCTCAAACCTGGGGAGAGACAGATGCCCTCACACTTTCAGCAGCAGGTTCTGCTCATATCGATGTGACCGTAACCGGATTCGATGTTGTGTTTGAATCCAATACATTGAACTGGAACGGCACGGCAAATGTAACGATCTATCTTGATGATAATGTAGCAGATGGTGGCCGGGATGTTGTTTCTCAAGTAATTTCAGTTACGATCAATCCTATCAATGATCCACCAACCATCACTCTTCCAGCCAACTTCACTTTTGCCGAAGACGGCAGTCTGGTCGAAGATTTCTCACCGTATATTGATGATGTGGACGGAGATCTTCTAACCTTAAGCGTTGTTGGAAACACAAACGTAACGGCTGGTATCGCCGGAAGTATTGTAACATTTGGTGCACTTCAGGATTGGTTTGGAACAGAAACTCTAACCTTTACTGTAGATGATGGATATAGTGATGCCACAGCTTCCGATAATGTAGATGTGATCGTAACACCTGTTAATGATCCGCCAATTCTGAATATAACAGGAACCTTTGAAGCCGATGAAGACCTGCCTTCTGTAACTTACGATTTCAGTGGATATTGTTCTCAAACCTGGGGGGAAACAGATGCCCTTACTCTTTCAGCATTAGGTTCTGCTCATATCGATGTAACTATAACCGGATTCGATGTTGTATTTGTATCCAATACATTGAACTGGAACGGCACGGAAAACGTAACGATCTATCTTGATGATAATGTAGCAGATGGTGGCCGGGATGTTGTTTCTCAAGTAATTTCAGTTACGATCAATCCTATCAATGATCCACCAACCATCACTCTTCCAGCCAATTTCACTTTTGCCGAAGATGGTTCCCTAATTGTGGATTTTGATCCCTTTGTTTATGATGAGGATGGTGATCCGTTAACTTTATCTGTTTCCGGGAACACGAACGTTACCGTCGGTATATCCGGACTGTTTGTCACTTTTGGCAATATTCAGGATTGGTTTGGAACGGAGAATGTAACATTTACAGTTGATGATGGACAAACAGATGCTACAGCTTCTGATAATGTGGATATCATCGTAACGCCTGTGAACGATCCGCCAATTCTGAATATAACAGGAACCTTTGAAGCTGATGAAGACCTGCCTTCTGTAACCTACGATTTCAGCGGATATTGTTCACAAACCTGGGGAGAGACAGATGCCCTTACTCTTTCAGCATCAGGTTCTACTCATATCGATGTAACCGTAACCGGATTCGATGTTGTATTTGAATCCAATACATTGAACTGGAACGGCAC
>JAUXIJ010000088.1 GCA_030621085.1 Candidatus Cloacimonadota bacterium
GTGCCGTTCCAGTTCAATGTATTGGATTCAAATACAACATCGAATCCGGTTACGGTTACATCGATATGAGTAGAACCTGATGCTGAAAGAGTAAGGGCATCTGTCTCTCCCCAGGTTTGAGAACAATATCCGCTGAAATCGTAAGTTTGCGAAGGCAGGTCTTCATCAGCTTCAAAGGTTCCTGTTATATTCAGAATTGGCGGATCGTTCACAGGCGTTACGATGATATCCACATTATCAGAAGCTGTGGCATCTGTTTGTCCATCATCAACTGTAAATGTTACATTCTCCGTTCCAAACCAATCCTGAATATTGCCAAAAGTAACAAACAATCCGGATATACCGACGGTAACGTTCGTGTTCCCGGAAACAGATAAAGCTAACGGATCACCATCCTCATCATAAACAAAGGGGTCAAAATCCACAATTAGGGAACCATCTTCGGCAAAAGTGAAATCATCCGGAAGAACAATTGTAGGAGCATGATTTACGCCACCGACATTAAGAGTTACCGGTATAATTTCGGGAGCACCGGCATTATGAGTAATGGTGATCTCGGCATAATATGTTCCATCGACCATTCCGCTGGTATCAAAGCTCAATGTTATATTATCAGTCTCATTATAAACACATGAACCCGAGATCGGATTTATAGAGAGCCAGCTCAAACTCTGCGTAATGGTTATGCTTCCTGTTATATAATGCGGTGTAGAACCCCAGATATCTCCCTGCAGGCTCCATGCCAGGACCATATCACCGGAAAATCCGCTGTCGACAGTTATATTTACAGTAGAATTAGCACTTTCTCCGGGATATATATTTCCATAGCCACCATTGGCATCGTACCAGGAGATCAAGGCTCCGTTACCGGTCGAGCCGTCAGTGGTCAGGTCTCCGGATGGACCATCAAAGTTGGTTGAACTGTTCACGGTAACTCCAACCGGAAAATCAAGCGTAGCTTCGGAAAGCCATTCGTTATCATCACTGGCATTATAGATCGTGAACAGGATATCATATGTCTGGCCCGGCAGGTAATCGCTGATACTACTTTCAAAAGTTGAACCGGAAATATTATCATTCAAATTATCTAAACTACCTACATATTCATGGGTAATTGTATAATTCAAAACAGAAGCGGGATCTCCTACATTGGTTATGTACATAATCTGAGAAGAAGTCTGGTTAGTAGGAAGGGATTCCGTGAAACTGTTCGGGCTTACATTAATTATTGGAGGATTAGTATTAAGAACATCCACATTTCCCTGATACGGAATATAATTATGTTTGGAAACAGTTACAACTGCAGTTCCTTGGTTTGTTAAGGCGTCGAAGGTAATGGTACCGGAACCACCGCTCAGTTCAACTTCACCGATCAGTTCACCCTGGAAAACCAGGGTAGCCAGGGCATCGGAAACATTACAGCCGGTTACAGAAAGAGATGTATCTCCCACCTGCAGTGTGGCAGGATGTGCGGCAGTAATCTGGGTAGGCTGTGCAGTCCAGATCTTCATGGCAGGATCACCAAAATAATGGAAAAGTTCATGTTCATATCGTTCGTAACCCCAGTTGTCTCCCCAGGCTTCCACCATGCGTATTTTTCCCTGATTGAGCACATCACCCATGGTGTACATACTGGAATGCGGAACCGGTGTAGATGAGCTATGTCCACTGCCAGTAAAATTGGGGAAAAATCCCGGATCTGCCCAGATAGCGTCGAAGAAACCCATAGCCAGAGCATCATTATAGCCACTGATACTGTAATAAGCTGCGGCAAAAACACCCACGGCTCCCCCGTTTGATTTCCGCAGGAATTTCTCTGCAAAGCAGTTGCTTAACTGGTACTCACCGGTATGACAGTTAATGCTGAACACCACAGGCAGGTCTTCCCCGTTCGAAAGCAGGTCTATCTGATTAACCGTGAAATAGGGTTCAGCCCAGCCGCTGCCGCCAACATAGCCGTGATCTCTATGCAGTACATAGAAACTTCCGGCATTAATCCCGTTTATAATATCATTACTATCACCATCCCAGGCGAAGTTCGGCCTTCTCAGATAGGTGGGAACAGGTTCTCCGTTTGAATAATATCCGTTATTCCAATATAATGGACTGACGCTGGGCTGTGTATAGTAGATCCTGGTGGCATTATATCCCAGATCATTTACTATATAATCACGGATCTCTTCTGTGGTCTGGGCAAAGCGTCGTTCTGCATAACCACCCCCGGCATGCTGGAAATAGGCACAATTCAAGCCGGTAGTGTAGAATTGAGTATTAGTGGGCGGATCCTCTTCATAGTTTACAATCTTCTGAATAACCGTAGCTGCTTCACTGGCAGAGGAGACGGAGATACGTCCGTGAGCCATATCAGGCACATAATCTCCGGTGCCGTCCATGCAGGCATAATAGAGATCGGAAGCAAAGGTATCGCTGCCAATAGAAAGTATCTCACCGGGAACTGCATATGAACCTGTATGGTCACCGATTATTACAAAATAATCGGGTTTCGGAGTCCAGGCAGCATACCTTGAACTGATCGCTGTTTTAACCTGGCTGGAAGTCCAACTGGCTTGCGATACCACTTCCACACTGTAGCCAAGCTGACGTTTCCAGTCTGCTAACTGGTTGGCTGCTGTATCGTATTCGGAATGAGTGATAATTATATAATCCCTGCGGTCTTCACGCGAGTTAGTATTTTCGATCCCAGATGGAATATTCCTATTATTAAGAACGTAATTTTTTATCACATTGGTATAATGCTTTGAATTTATTTCCGCAATTGGCTCATAAGACCTTCCTGTACCCGAAAATTCAACTCTGTAGTTGATGCTTGTATAAACCTTGAGCTCCCCTGTAACCGGATTATACTGTACAGGACGCATTTGTACAAAAGCAAGAGGAATACCCCGTAACTCCTGAACATCTATGATCTCGACGATATTCTCCGGATAAAAGGAATCGGTATTGTAAGCTGCCAGATCTATTTCGAATTCGGGTTCCGGTGAGCCGGCAGTATCCAGCGCGGGTTGTAATACCGGATGAATCCGGTAACCCCGGAAGGTCTGAACCTCATAATCCAGAATCCTGATCTTGGCCTGCCCGGCACCGGGAAGAGCAATAATATCGGTATGTGCAGGCAGTGAAGGTTTTCCTGTTTCTCCTGTCTGGTTAAAACCCTCGATATGAATGAAATTATAGAGAGTTCCCTCAACTTCCTGCGGCGTGATCCAGATCCCGGAAAACGAATACCCGGTATCAAAATGATCTGTTAGACCGCTTACGACAGTACGGATCGGTTCGGTTTCCTCTTCACTTGTGTTCGACTTGTTAAATGACAAAAATTCCCTTTGAAAGGTGTTTTGTGAAAAAAGCAGTGTTACTGCTAAAATCCCCGCAATCAATAAAATAATTCTTTTCATAACACTTATCCTCCTCATATTTAAGAATTATTTAATAAAGCAATAATTACACCAACTGAAATAAAAGTGTTTATTATATCTTAATATTATTCGTATCTTCTTTTATATATAGGGTTGGCATTGTTAAAAACCATTTCCTGATCGGTTCCGGTAAACCTGTTAATTCAGTATCTATCACTGAAAATGTGACACAAATGACATAAAATCGGGACATCTGGGAGAGATAAAAAAATACCGCTCGGTTGAGCGGTAAAATGGAATCCTCTGCCAGTCTTCGCCAAGGCTACGCCCTGACATGGCTGTCCCTCTCCTGCATTGCAGGCGAAGGAATATAAGATGCCATTGAATGTAGAATCCACTGCTGTCTCCTTTTAACAAAAGGAAATCAGCCAAAGGCTGACAAGCATGAGAAGCTGTTGAATGTCTCTTTCAATGAAAACACATCTACTGGTTAATTGTAAAAAACACTCCGTCTTTCCGTCTGAGCCGGACACGGACTGAGAGACTCTTCTTGAACTGCCTAACGAAGAATCCGGAGTGTTTGATTTTATTAATTAAATGATTATATTTAAACTCTTCCCTCTACGTCAAGGCTTCGCAGAATTTTCCCAGACATAAAAAATCTTCGTCTTTCTGAGTATGGCTTTCAATCTTTCCCTCGAAGAATCTGAAGATTTTTTAATCACTTCCATCATATAGACTCTTCTATCTCTGCAAAGGATACAATGAGACTCTTCGTCGAATGCCCCTGCAAGAATCTCTCAGAGAGACTATGTATTGAAAATGTTCCGTCTTTCTGAGAAACTCTGCTTGAACTTTCATACGAAGAATCTGGAACATTTTTTAAAATTATATCTTCTTCTATTTATCAATGATATCATAATATAAATATTTCCACTCAGGATTCATTTTGTTAATCATTTCAATTTTCTTCTTTCTTAATTTACCTTTTATCTGCTTCTCTCTGCATATAGCACCATAAATATCTTCACCTTGTTCATAAAAAACTAATTTAATAACATTATACTTTTTACTGAAACCTTCAACTACATGATTTTTATGCTCCCAAATTCGCTTTAATAAATCTGATGTAACTCCAGTGTATAATACTCTGTTTTGGGAATCGGTTAAAATATAAACATATCCCGCTTTCATTTTTTTCTATAAAATATTATTTCCCCATTAATAGACTCTTCGTCGTTTGCCTCTGTTAGCTCATCCCCAGAGAGACGATAAGTTCAACCCGGTAGGCAGAGAGACAATATATTAAAACCTCGTCTTTCTGAGAGATTCTACTTACTTTTCTAACGAAGAATCTGAGGTTTTTTCTTTGGACTTCATGAGACTCTTCGTCGAATGCCCCTGCAAGAATCTCTCAGAGAGACTATATTCACGCACTCTCTCCGTCACAATTTCTCATTTTCACTAATTCTCTCCATCACCTCATTCAAAAATTCTTACATTCATCCCTTCAAATAAAATGCTCCGCATTTTATTTGCTCCTCGCTCCCTTTAAACCAGAGATCAGAAAGCAGAGAACAGATGTCAGCTTTATGTAGGTTTAGAATGTATTAAAAATGATCTAGGATTATTTATCATAGAGCCCAGCATCTTGCCGATTTCTAAGGTTTATGCTGTTAATAATTCATGCTCTTTATGGCTTATATAAGTACAGTCTCGGGCAAAATCCAATGACGAATCTGTTTCACTATTCTCACCATCACAGTCAGTCAATTTGCTAACAAAATGTGCTTCGTATCTTCTCTTCGACCATGCTTCTCTTAAGTTTAGACAAACTGATCTTGAAGAACGCCTAATTTGGTTAGTCAAAGCATATCGCTCTTCTTTGGGAAATGATCTACTCAACTCAAAAATTCGCATAGATAGAGAATATGCTTTCTTATAAACAATTAAATCTTTCGCTGAATTGATCTTCACGAATACCCCCTATGAACTTTGACTTCTGACGTCCGACCTCTGAACTCTGACCGCTGAGTTCTGACATCCGACCTCTGACCGCTGACATCTGATTTCTGACCTCTGAACTCACTTGCTCCTCGCTCCCTTAAACAGTATATTCCACCAGGCCTTGAAGAAATAACTTACTTGGGTCGATACAGGTTTTTTCTGACGTTTCAGAAGATATTTCCGTTCCGATTCTATGATCTCATCAAAAGAGGAAGGCATATCTGCATAATAGGGCGGTACAAGACCAGGTTTGAATTTGATGCGGAGTTTTTGCAGATCTTCCGGGTAGAGACTGAAATAGTGTTCGCTTAAAGCTCTGACTCCCACCAGTGAGATATGACCGCGAAAAAGATTCAAAAGTTGAGGAAGTTCATCGATCCACATTTTCCGGAATATTTTTCCCCAGCCTGTAACACGAAAATCATTCTTGAACTTTCCGCTGTCTTCCAGATCAAATTTATCATGAATATAACTTTGCAGGTATTCGGAGTAGGGATGCATGGTTCTGAATTTATATACGAAGATCACTTCACCATCCTTTCCAATCCTCTTTAATTTGATAAAAGGACCGTAAGAAGGATATACATCATCACAGGGAGATTTGATCTTCACTGCAATAAAGTGGAACCGGTTATTTATTTCGCAGGAAGCAATAACCTTGAACCCGCAGAAATTTAGCCGGCCCAATATCTCTGCTTTGGAAACTGCCCGGTTAAATCCCTTGGTGAAAGCAAAATAAGTCTCTTTTAAAATGGGGATCTTGGGAAAGATACGATTGAATAGAAAATCAAATGCATAGAGCGGAGCTGCCACCAGAGAGGGGTAATTATCAAAATACTTCTTAAACTTCTCTGCGATAGTTTCACCATTCCCGATGTAATAGCCGCCCGTTCTCAGGTTTTTATTTATCTGCAGGAAATAACGGTTCATCCTACGCCCGTCGTTAATACGGCGAAGATTCATAAAAAAATGTTGCGAGCCGGGTTCTATGTTTTCAATATTAAAGAAGGTGTGTGTTTTCAGTATCAGGGAATCTGTCTTGGGTATTCTTTTCAGTTCCAAGTGCGAATCCAGGAATTGGAAAAGCCCGGGTTGATCTTCCAGGTACCTGTTTTTTAAATTGGAGTAAATAGAATCGTTCATATCATCAATTTCAGGAAGATCCATTTTGATATCAGCATCAAATTCCGAATAATCCTGGGGTGATACATAGCGTGGTTTACCATAGATGGATTCGGAGAAATCCGGGTTACCCTTTACCTTACGATGAAGATAGTAGAGAATTACAAATATTACTTCCAGAGAAGTGGCAAACAGAATTGTACCGAAAACTATCATGCGGGAATACCCGAAGCGACCGAAAATATACATGAGAATAACCGTGATCCCCAAAATAGTGAAATCTATCCTGAAGACAGGATTCAGCAGGTCTTTGAGTTTTTGCTTGGTATGCAGTACAAATTTATTACCGAACAGGGAAACTACCAACCATATAAAAGCAAAGCCCAGGAAGGGCTGGATATAACGAGGTAAGTATAGCCTTAATGATGCCGGCTTCAGCCAGATAAAGAAAAGGAAGGCAATTGTAACGAAGAGGAGGTCAAGAAAGAAGAAGATGAGTTTAGAACGTTTGTTTTTCATAGTTATTTACAGAAGACGGAGAACGGAGGACGGAGGACGGAAAACAGAAGACGGAAAACAGGGCTGTAAATCATTTAAAATTTTGCCAATTATTACTTAATTTATAAAGCATCGCATTTACAATATCATATTGTTTATCAAAATAATCATGTTCTTTTTCTGTTATATATTTACAATCTAAAGAAAAATCTAACCAACCTCTGGTTTCATCGGAAGAACCTAAAGAATCAATTAAATGTCTCACAAATAATTTTTCATACTTTCTCTTCGCATAGCCTTCACGGATATTCATTGCGACCGATCTTGAAGATCTTATTATCTGATCTGTTAGACTATACTTCTCTTCTTTTGGAAATTTTCGCGTTAACTGAAAAATTTCCATTGCTAATTTATAGGATAATTTATAAACTTTAAGATCCTTAATATTCTTAATCATGTAACTTTCATTCGGACATCAGACCTCTAATTTCCTTCTTCTTGCTCTTCTTATCACTTAAACCGATATTGATAATCAGGATTTTCTTTCATAATTTTTACACTTTCTGGATAATTTTCAATAAACCAGGTCATAAATTGAACGGGATCAATAAAATTCTTAATCATTTGATTTCTTTTTTCCATTGTTTCTTCTTTAATGTTATCCTGTTTAATTATTGCTTGAATATAATTAAGAACTCCATCCGAAGAAGAAAAGTGCTTAAGTAAACCATTCTCCTGTTCAAGCTTCAAATAACACATAAGAGGTAAGGAATTAATATAAACGACTGGCGTCCCTAATATAGCACTTTCAGAAGCCATTGTACCACTTTCTCCGATATAAATTGAAGCAAAATGCAGTACATCATGCATACGATGAGCAGGAATTTTAATTTGATATTTCTCAAAGCAATTCTCCAATTTTCCCTCGGATGAAATAAAAACCTTGTACTTAACTCTTAGCATCTTAACTAGTTTTTTCTTTGTTTCAAAATCTAAACCTTTTTGACCAAAATCATGATGTGCATTCCAAGATACAAATCGCATTATGACATATTTGGTATTTTTCTCAATTCCTAAACAATCATATATAGATTCATCTGGAGTATAATAATTATTGTGTAAATAAAGAGATTCAATTACATTATTAAATTTTATATGCTTACTACCAAGATCATTTGAATAAGACTCTGGTGTAATTATCGTTTTGGAAAAAGGATAGGTAATCTTTTGATGTAACTTATCTGTATGTTCAGTATCATTTAAGGCAATATGGGGCTTACCAAGTAAAAAAGCTACTTGGGCTGCATATGGTGAACTAAAGCTAAGGAATAAATCAGGAGAAAATTTTAAAGTATTTTTTAAAAATAATAAGTCGGCTTTAAGCATGTATACCAATTTTCCAATAAATGAATTACTACCCTTTCCTCTATTTATATATTTAATTTTATAAAATTCGAGTAGTATAAATATTACTTCTCTATCTCGTGCGATTACTAAGAATTCATGACCATTTGCTTTCATTATCTTAATAATATTTTTAAAATAATGTACGTGCGCAGGATGGCCGATGTCTATTAATATTTTCACTCAATTATCCTATTTTCTAAATTTGTAAATTTAATGATTTAACCTATCTCACTTTGAAATGAAGTAAGTTCTTTTTCCACTTTTGGATAATTTAAATTCATTAAT
>JAUXIJ010000169.1 GCA_030621085.1 Candidatus Cloacimonadota bacterium
AGTTCTATATTGATAATTTACTAAAGGAGACAATTGATGAAGAACCTTATAACTGGCTTTGGGATGAAAAAACGATGGGAAGGCATACGATAAAAGTCATTGCTTATGATAACAAGGGAAATAAAGCAGAAGATAAGACAAACGTAATGATATTCAATATAGGGGGATAAAATGAAGAAGATATCCGTCATCAAGAAAATTTTAGCATGTGTTGCTTGCATTTTGATTGTTTCAACAGGTGCTATAGGTTTTACCTGTATTGGAAAGGAAAAGTCGTCGTATTCTGTTCAACCAGAGGAGGGAATGGTAGGAATAACCATGGATTATGAAGATTCGCCTTTTGGTTTTATTCAAGGTGAATATGGAGAGAATGATGATGGTGAGTTGTATATTGTTGATTTGGGTGTACACTGGGACAAAATGTTTCAACCAAGTGCTAAACTAAAAATTAATCCGGACGGCAGTATAGATTTTACAGGTCAGGATGAAGTAGTTAGATGGCTGGTTATAGAGCAAGGACTCAACATCCCTCTAAGTCTTCCTGTTTTTATTGAAGGGGAACAATTGACGCATGACGCATATATGGACCTTTGCAATACTTTGATAGAGCATTATGATGGTGACGGTATAGACGATGCAGATGGTTCGCCAGTGATAAAATACTGGAATGTTGGCTTTACTGAAATGAACAGAGGGATAGCACAAGGAGCTGATATAAGCGAAAGACCATGGAAATTAGATGAATCAGCTACTGCAGAATATGTCAAAATAGCTTATGACTGTATCAAAAATATGCACTCTGAATTTCGAGTCATACTTGGAGGCTCGGCCGGCATTATGACTTGGCAACAAGGAGGACTGGATGAATATTACTATAACTTAGTCTCAGAACTGACTGGAGATCGGCGATGTCCTGATATTATATTCGATTATCATCAAGGCAGCAATTCCGCGCGATTTAAAGCCCAAATTGAGGCAATGAATATTGTTAAAGAAACCTTAATCAATTTTGGATATGCAAACAATGATATTTGGACTACCGACGTAGGAGGAAGCTGGGATGATTTTCACCAGGGCTGGACTGAAAAAGAGCACGCTGGCGATGTTGTCAGAAGATACGCTTATACAATAGCCAATGGGCAGAAAAAGCTGTTTTGGACAAGGATAGTTGAATATGACTGGACGGACGATGATTCAAGCATTTTTGATTATATCGGGCTGGTAAATAATCCACGTAATACAGACGGTAAAGATTGGAAAAAACTTGCCTACTACACCTATAAACTAATGGTTGAAAAATTAGAAGGCTCCGATTGGGATAGTATTACAACAATTATTGACAGCATTGATAATAAGTATGCCTATAAATTTATTAACGAAAGCACAGGAGAACCAACTTACGTAGCTTGGTGGGATTATTTTAACGATCCCGAATATGTTCCAGAAGATTTGATAGAATTCGAATTATATGTCGGAGATATTGATTCTGTAATAATCACTCAGGCGGTTCCTGATGCGGAAAGCGGTGCCGATCTCGATCCCGATGACTATCCGGATTTCTTCCTAACAGAAACAAAACCTGTCATTGACGGTATTGTTACAGTTGTCCTCGGCGAAAGCCCTGTTTTTGTTGAGGAAATGATGTCCCCGGTAGATGTTATTATCAACAAGCCGAAAGAAGGATGTCTATACATTTTTGA